>NZ_JBIMDK010000024.1:0-40068 GCF_048552595.1 Acinetobacter psychrotolerans
TGGCTCCGACCGAGACACTGACCGAAACCTACAGCTATACCCTGACTGACAAGGACGGTGACACTTCAACCGCCACACTGACCATCACCATCAACGGCACGGATGATCTGCCAGTTGCGGTGGCGGATGTGAACAGCATCAACGAAGACGCGGTGAGCGTGAGCGGCAATGTGCGCAGCAACGACACCCTGGGCGACGGTACGGCTGCCGAAAACGTGGTGAGCCTGAACGGCAATGCGATGGGCAGTTACGGCACGCTGGTTCTCAATGCGGACGGCACCTATACCTACAGCCTGGACAATGCGAATCCGCTGGTGCAACAGCTGGCTCCGACCGAGACACTGACCGAAACCTACAGCTATACCCTGACTGACAAGGACGGTGACACTTCAACCGCCACACTGACCATCACCATCAACGGAGTGAACGATGCGCCAGTAATTGATTTGGATGAAAACAACAGCTCTGGTGAGATAGGTAATAATTATCGTGCGACATATACTTTGGGTGGTGCAGCAGTTGCGATTGCAGATCTGGATGTGAAGATTACCGATGCGGATGTGACTACACAGCCACATATCAAGAGTGCGACCATTACTCTGGATAATGCACAAACAGGCGATATTTTAACGGTAGGTTCATTACCAGTAGGTATTACCTCTTCTGTATCGGGCAACGTCATTACCTTGACGAGTACTGATACAGTGAATGGTTCAACACTTGCTGATTATGAAACAGCCATCAAAGCGATTACTTTTAGTACAACAACAGCTAACGAAACGATTGAACGTAACATTAAGGTGAAAGTCACTGATATTGGCAACGCTGATAGTAATGAAGCAATCAGTAAAATTGCGGTAAGTGTGATTCAGGCGCCTGGTCAGCCAGGTGGTCCAACCAATGGAGATGACCCAATCACAGGTGGTAATGGTGATGACGTTTTACTAGGCGATGCAGGTGGTGTAAAAACTGTGCTCGAAGGTGGCACTAACTACAACATGGCCTTCATTCTTGATGTATCGGGTAGTATGGCTTTCAATTTAGATCAGCAATCTGGTAGTGCTAATGAACGTTTGAATTTATTGAAAGCAGGTTTACAGCAATATATCCAAAATACGGTGCTGCCATTTGCGGATAAACAAGGTACACCAGATGGAGGAAAGATCAACATTGCTTTGATTAAGTTTGCTGGCACTGCACAAACTAATTTAACCATTAGTATTGCAGATGTTGTCAATGGTGATTGGACTGCTTTAAATAATACAATCAATGCGTTGACTCAGGGCGGTGGAACGAACTATGAAGCGGCGTTCAATCAAGCAGAACGATGGTTTAAAGGTTTATCTACGGGAGCAAATGATACGACTGCTGGTACCGATGCAACTGATAGAGCATCAACAAATGCCGATGGTACGGCGATTGCGGGCTACAAAAACTTAACCTTCTTTATCACCGATGGTAACCCGACGTTTATTATGAATCGTAATACTGAAGCAGGAAGTGGATCTGAAGCTCAAAATGCCGCTGCATTTAATACGATTCTAAGTCAGTCGAAGAGTACGTTTGATCATGGTTATAATCAAACCAGTGGCAATGCTGGCATAGGCTCAATAAGTACTGTAGCAGCAATTGGGCTAGGTATTGGAGTTAAAAAACCTTGGCTTCAAATGTTTGATAATACGGATAGTATTGGCAACATTACGATTGATGTAGGAACGCAGGATGTATCGGGTGGAAATGTCACTAACTCATCAGCACCTACAGCCACCTCTATCGCTAACTTTAACAATGCAACGGGTAATAATGCACCAGCTGCTTGGGTGGCAAGTGCTGATGCCGCCGCTGCTACGCGAGCTTCAAATAAACTTGTGCTTGTAGATACTACACAAGGGAATGGCACAGCTGCGGTGTACCAAGGCCCGAGTTTTGTTGTAACAGGAAGTAATACCTTTGTATCTTTTGAATATGGTCGTACAAACTGGAATGCTGGTGATGCCTTTACTTGGAAGGTACAGCGCCTAGTGGGTGGTGTTTGGGAAACTGTAGAAGTGGGTTCGAATGCTTCAACTAATGACCACGCCCCAGCTGGTGCTACAGATACTGGGTTCTTTATGCAATCAGGTATCTTGCTAGCGGGGACATACCGTTTGCAGTTTGAAGTCGAAGATACGTCAGGTACAGGTGCAGGCAACTATGTTGTAAGGATTGATAATCTTCAACTCAATACAAGTGCGGGAACGGACACCATTACAACGACAGGCGGTCAACCTGATATTGTCTTAACCGCAGATCAATTCCAATATGCTTTAGAGGCTGGTGGACTATCTACAACCCCAACGCCTGTTGGTAATGACAAACTGTTTGGTGGTAATGGAAATGATGTCATGTTTGGCGATACCATCAATACGGATTGGTTGGACTGGGCAGGCCGTAATTTGGATGCAGCCAATCAGCCAGATGCCGCAGGTTCAGGTATGGCAGCATTAAAAGAGTATTTAAGTCTCAGTCCATCTGATTATACCTTGGTGAACGCAGGTTTAGGTGTGCAAGATATTGATTTGTATAACTACATCAAAGCGGAATCGAATACCACAACGGGCATCAGCCGTTTTAATGCCACAGCAGATACACGTGGCGGAAATGACGTGCTTGATGGTGGTGCAGGTAATGACATTTTGTATGGTCAAGGTGGTAATGACATTTTAATCGGCGGAGCAGGAAATGATATTCTGTTTGGTGGTACAGGTGCTGATACCTTTGTTTGGGGTAAAACGCTGAATACAACGACGAGTAATTTGGATCTTAATGGTACAAACAATGCTGATGGCTCTACAGACATTATCAAAGACTTTAACCTTGCTCAAGGTGACAAAGTCGATGCTAAATCTCTGCTCGATGCCCTAGGTTGGAATGGCTCGATGGTAACTTTGAGCCAATTTGTGACCGTAACTGGCAATACCATCGATATTCATAACGCCGCGGACACGATAAGTGTCAACATTGTGGTAGAAGGCCAAACATTCACTGACTTAAATGACATGATTGCAAAAACGAACTTCCAAACAACTTAACGGAAACAAAGGGTGAAATTATTTTCACCCTTTGTTTTGCTTTTATAGATAGATGTACGCATCGGAAATATACAACATGATTCTAAAAGAGGGGAAACCTGTGAAAGTATTAGCATTAACAAAAATCGCAATGCTCGTAGCAGCGAGTGCAGCGATGAATGTTTCAGCAGCAGACTTAACATCTGTCACTAAAACTGCCATTGAAAATAATCCAGAAGTACAAACTCAATGGTTTAGCTTCCTTGAAGCAACAGCAAATCAAAAACAAGCACGTGCTGGATACTTACCGTCCTTAGATTTGAATGCAGCGTACGGCAAAGGTAACCGTGAATTCGATGGCGATCGTGGTTGGTTCAATCAAGGTCAGGCAGAAATTGCATTAACGCAAGTTTTGTTCGATGGTTTTCGCATTAAGAGCAAAGTTGAACAAGGCGATTATGCTGCATTAAAACGCTACTATGATTTGAACTCAGGGATTGAACAAAAAGCCCTTGAAGCAACGCAAGCGTATTTAGATGTGCAACGTTATCGCGAATTGGTACGTTTGGCAGAAGGAAATTTTGCAAATCATCAACGTGTGTATAATCAAGTCTTACAACGTACTAATCAGGGTGTAGGTAATAAAGCCGATTTGTCTCAAATTACTGGTCGTTTATCGCTTGCACAAACCAACTTGATGACTGAACAAGCCAATTTGAATGATGTATCTGCACGTTTTGCGCGAATTGTAGGGGTTGAGCCAAGTAGTAATCTTGCACCCGTTACAATCAATGTGGCTCTTCCGAATAGCACACAAGAAGTCGTTACTGCTGCGTACAACAATAACAACAGCTTAAAAGCTGCGTTAAGTGAAATGCAATATGCACGTGCAAGTGCGCAAGAATTTAAAGCCAATATGTACCCGAAACTGTCGTTTGTGGCGCGTACTGGTTTATATCAAAACCGTAATAGTTTTGATGAGCGTAGCAAACCTGATAACGATAAATATGGGCAAGATAGTGCAGTTGAATTAAGACTCAACTACAATCTATTTAATGGTTTTGCAGACAGAGCAGCGATGAATGCTGCCAATGCACGTGTTTCATTATCTGATGATTTAAAAAACAAAGCCTGTGTCGATATTCGTCAAACTTCTACCGTGGCTTATAACAACGTGAATAACTATAGCAGCCAGTTGCAATGGTTACAGCGTCATCGTGATGAATCTGCTTCAGTTGTAAAAGCTTATAATGATCAGTTTGATATTGGTCGTCGCACACTACTTGACGTTCTCGACTCAGAAAACGAAGCATTCCAAGCCAATCGTGCTTATGTCACTACACAATACGACTTGAAAGTTGCACAATTCCAAACACTGTATAGCACTGGTCAATTGTTGCCTGCACTCGGTATTCAACGTGATAATTTACCTGCTGTATCAGAAGTGAGTCAGCGTGAAATTAATGCAGCGAATATGTGTTCTGCGAACGTGCAAGCACAAGTTGCTGAATAATGAAAGTATGAAATGAAAAATAGGGTGCAACGTGTGCCCTATTTTTGTTCGTAAAATATACATTTTATATAAGAGAAGTTCTTGTTATTGAGCAGTTGAAAGCAATACATTAATTAGACCTCATTCATAACCACCTATAGTTCCCCCTTAAAAAGTGGGATGAGGAATATATTCCGCAAGTGGGGTTTAAAAACTTATGAGAGAGGTCTATTAATAGCAAGTTTTAGTTCAAAAAATCAAAATGCATTTTGACCCATGGTGAATAAGTGACAACACAAATATTTGACCCTTTAGCGTTATGCCTGATTCGGGTGGCTAAAGATTATGAGGTAAGTATTACCCAAGAAGGGCTACTTTCTGGCTTGCCTTTGCCCAATGGTTTGCTCATTCCGAGCTTTGTTGCACGTGCGGCAGATCGTGTCAGTTTGACTAGTAGTATGGTGCAGCAAGGTTTAACGCAGTTAAATCATTTTGTGTTTCCTGCGATCCTATTGTTAAGAAATAATACAGCGTGTGTGTTGTATCGAATTGATCATGAGCAGAAACTAGCAACCGTTTATTTCCCAGAATTAGCCGATACAGTTAAGCAAATTCCAATTGCAGAATTGCAAGCGCAATATGTCGGTTCAGTGATTTATTTGCAACAACGTCAGTTTATTGTCGATAACAAACTGAAAATGGAAAAAAATCAGCAGCACTGGTTTTGGCGTGTGATCCGTGAACATCGTCCCATTTATAAGGATATTTTGCTCGCGGCATTATTTGTCAATATTTTTGCCTTGTGTACGCCATTTTTTGTCATGAATGTTTATGACCGCGTGGTGCCAAACCATGCGCTAGATACTTTATGGGTGTTGGCACTCGGCATCATGATTATTGTCTGTGCCGATTTTATTTTAAAATTGGTGCGCAGTTATTTTGTCGATCTTGCAGCGACACGTGCAGACAATAAATTATCTGCTTATATCATGGAAAAAGTGCTCGGTCGGCGGATGGAGCAGAATAATATGTCGGTTGGTATGACGGCATCGAATATTCAATCCTATGAGTCGATTCGTTCATTCACCAGTTCATTGACTGTGGTTTCCTTGATCGATCTGCCATTCTTTGTGTTGTTCCTCGCGGTGATTTGTATAATTTCTTGGGTGTTTGTGATTCCGTTGCTGATTGCATCCTTGATTATTTTATTGTATGCGTTGTCGGTACATGTCAGTATGAAAAAACTGTCGGATGCCATGTCTGAAGCCTCACAACAACGCCAAGCCTTATTGATCGAAACCCTCAATAATCAGGAAACGATTAAGAGCTTTAATGCCAATGGGCGGATGCAAACCTTGTGGGAAAAAGCCACACGTTTTACTGTGCATTATTCTGCCAAGTTACGTTTTGTCGGGGGGACGGTCGGTAACTTTGCGGCATGGGTGCAACAAACAGCCAGCGTCGTGATTATTTTAATCGGTGTGTATTTGATCGCGGATGGACAATTATCACAAGGCGCATTAATTGCTTGTTATTTGTTATCAACACGTGCTTTAGCGCCGATCGCGCAGGTCGCAGGTTTACTCACGCAATATTATCAGGCATCCAGTGCATTAACGATGTTGAACCAAACTGTGGAATCTGAACAAGAACGTGAGAATCTAAAAGGCTGGGTCAGTCATACGAATCTTGCAGGCAATATCGAATTTAAACATGTCAGCTTGCGTTATCCGAATGAATCGCGTTCCGCATTAGATGATATTTCATTTTCGATTCGCGCAGGCGAGAAAGTGGCGATTTTGGGTAAAGTCGGTTCGGGTAAAAGCTCGATTGAAAAAATATTACTCTCGCTTTATCGTCCAACAGAAGGCGCGGTGTTTATTGATCAAACCAATATTGCACAGATTGATCCTGCTGAATTACGGACTCAAATTGGCTATATTCCACAAGATATTGATTTATTGAATGGTACGGTGTTGTCGAATATTGTGTTGGGCAATCCGCATGTGAGCCGAACCGTACTAGAACAAAGTTTGGTGATTTCAGGTTTAGGACAAATTCTTAAAGCACATGAAGATGGTTTGTCTTTGCAAGTGGGTGAGCGAGGGCACAAGTTGTCGGGCGGGCAACGTCAAGCAATCGCAGTCGCACGTGCAATTGCTCAAAATGCGAAAATTTTGATTTTTGATGAGCCGACTAGTGCGATGGACACACCATTGGAAAATCATGTGATTCATCATTTAAAACAATACATGACAGCCCAACACACATTGATCTTGGTCACCCATAAGCCTGCTTTATTGGCTTTGGTCGATCGAATTATCATTCTTGAAGATGGCAAAATCATTGCAAATGGCGATAAAGAAACGGTCTTGAACGCAATGTTTCCTCAACAAGAAAAAGCTGCAGGAGTAACGTCGTGAGCGAAGAACAAAAGAAAACCAATCGCGAGAAATTATTTCAAGGCGTAGGCAAAAGTATCGAAAACTCTGAAAAGGTCATGCATCCTATTTTTGGGCGGTTGCGTTTGTTTAAACAGTATCAACCCGCAGAGGCGAATGACTGGCAGAGTCAGGTCAAAGAAGTGACGCAGTCGCAAAAACCGATTCAGGCACGAATCATTCTCTATGTCATTACCTTGACTTTTTTTGGATTGTTGCTGTGGGCAGGGTTTGCCAAAGTGGATGAAATTACCCGTGGTGAAGGCAAAGTGATTCCTTCTCAACAGATGCAAGTTATTCAATCGGTCGATGGCGGTGTGGTTGAAAAAGTCTATGTTCAAGAAGGGCAACATGTCAAAAAAGGCGATTTATTAATTCGTATTGATCCAACCCGTTTTACTTCTAATTTGAATGAAATCAATGCCAAGATTTTTGCTCTGCAAACCAAAACCAGACGTCTGAGTGCGCAAGTGAATGGTACACGCTATACATCAGGCACTGTACCAGAAGGGGTTTCACCAAATGAAGCGGCAATGATTCTGGCGCAAGAAAGCCAGTATTATGCCGAAAGTCTGCGGGAGCTCAGCCAAAGAACCACGACCAATCAAGGTACGGTTTCGACTCGTCAACAGGAATCGCAACGTGCTCAAGCTGCACTCGGACAAGCTGAAAGAGCCTATCAACTTGCAGTGCGTGAACTCAATACCACACGACCTTTGTTAAAGACTGGTGCGGTGTCGGAAATGGATATTTTGCGTTTAGAGCGTGATGTCTCCAATGCCGATGGTGAGCGTAAGCAGGCAGCAGCAAACTTACGTGGTTCGCAAGCCTCAATCGGCGAAGCGCAATCAAGAACCTCTGAAGCTGCGGTCAGTTTGAAAAACCAATGGCGCAATGAATTAGCAGAAGCGCAAGCGCAGTTGGTGAGTTTAAAAGAAAGTATTTCAGGCGTAGCAGACCGAGTGAAAACCACCGATATTCGTTCACCGACCAATGGTATCGTGCAGAAAATTTTCTTTAATACCATTGGTGGGGTTGTGAAACCAAGCGACCAAGTGGCGGAAATTGTGCCTTTAGATGGTCAATTGATCGTTGAGGCAAAAGTGTCTCCGAAAGATATTGCTTTTGTACGACCAGATTTGCCTGCGGTGATTAAATTTACGGCCTATGATTTTTCAATCTATGGCGGAATGAATGCGAAAGTAAAACATATTAGCCCAGACACATTTACCGATGAAAAAGGCAATATGTTTTATATCGTCCGTGCAGTGACAGACAAACCAACTTTCGGTAAAGGATTGTCTGTGATTCCAGGGATGACGGTTCAATTGGATATTATGACAGGTAAGAAAACAATTCTTTCTTATTTACTTAAACCAATTTTAAAAGCGAAAAACAATGCCTTAACCGAGCGTTAAGTCGAATAAACGTCATCAATCTACTAAAAATCCTTCTTTTAAAAAGAGGGATTTTTAATTTATAAAGCAGATTTTATAAGTGTTAATTTCAGTTTTTACCCGATCAAATAAAGATCTTGTACTCGGTTTTAGTTTTTCCCGCTACCAAAGTGTTGCACCCAGTATGTTCGATGGGTTGTAGGATTTCGGCTACATGCGATCGCATAATCTTTAAATTGCGGTTTCATTAAGTTATCGCAATGTCCTGGGCTTAATGCCAGCCAATTTTCAAGAACTTGTTTAAGGTTGGTTTGACCTGTTGCTAGATTTTCACCCCCACCGCCTTTATACCCTGTTTTTTTAATACGGAATCTAAGATTTTCACCTCCACGCCCGACATGACTTAAAATCTGACGTTGTGAAATATCCTGTGCATGCGCAGTTGAGCTCATCTGTAATTGATTATTCCATTTTAATGAATGAGTTGCCGAGTAGGCAATTTTTCCACATTGTTGGGAGTGATTTCGAATTTCATTAATGGCATTTAAAACTGCTTGCTGAAACTGTGGATTTTGAATGTCATCACAAGAGATTTTGTCAAAAGAGGCTAAAGTCTGTTGAGGATTTTTTTGAGTGGGTATCGTTGTTGATTTTGCAATGGTTTTATTTGATTGATGCTGCAAAGGCTGTTGTGGTTGTGAATTTGAACATCCATGTAGTAAAAAGTATAGACTGCATATAAAAGAATGATAAGCAATATTTTTCATAGTGCACCTCTAGCAAATTTTTTTATTCATCAGATGTATTAGTTCAGACTTGATCGGACATAACTCTTGAAAAAGATAAAGTTACCCATTTTGATAAAGGTGTCGAAATCTTAATCAAACAAAGGTAACTTTCTTATGTTGCATACTAACAATCAAATCATTAAACACAAAGTAGGTCTGCTCAATTTAGCTGAAGTGCTTCAGAATGTATCTAGAGCGTGTAAAGTGATGGGTGTCTCTAGAGATACTTTTCATCGCTATCAGGAGCTAGTACAGTCTGGTGACATGGATGCATTGATCAATAAATCCCGTCGAGTACCTAATCTAAAAAATCGTGTAGATGATGCTACAGAACTAGCAGTCATTGATTTCGCAACTCAGTATCCAGCTTATGGGCAGCATCGTACTAGTAACGAATGGCTTTGTTGCACAAACCTATTTGTAAAGGCTTTTTCAGCGATATAATTTTCAAATGAAGAAGCCTACACAGAAAATCTACCGCACAACCAATTGGCCCGCATATAACCGAGCACTCATGAGTCGCGGAAATATTGCCATTTGGTTTGATCCTGCTACGCAATGGTATGCTCCATCAAAAGGCAAACAAGGGCGAAATCAAACCTACTCCGACGCAGCCATCCAATGCTGCTTAATGATTAAATCTTTATTTCGTCTGTCTTTACGTATGGTCACTGGCTTTGTGCAAAGTCTGATTAAACTTTGCGGATTAAATTGGACACCACCAGATTACACCACGCTTTGTAGAAGACAAAAGCATATTGATATTGCAATCAGTTACCAAAAAAGTAGCGATGGGCTGCATCTACTCATGGACTCTACAGGGATGAAGTTTCTAGGTGAGGGCGAATGGAAACGCAAGAAACATGGACCTGAATATCGTCGCCAATGGCGTAAACTACATATTGGTATAGATGCCAAAACCCTGCAAATACGAGCAGTTCAGCTTACAACCAATAATGTCAGTGATTCACAGGTGCTTGGTGATTTACTTAATCAGATTCCACAAGATGAGCAGATTGACTCTGTTTATACCGATGGAGCTTATGACACCAAGCAATGCCGTCAGGTCATTGCAGATCGGCAAGCGCATGCGGTGATTCCACCTAGAAAAAATGCGAAACCATGGAAAGATACAAAGAGTAGCTCGCTAGAGCGAAATGAATTACTTCGAACAATTAAACGTTTAGGCAGGACACTATGGAAAAAATGGTCAGGCTATCATCGGCGAAGTTTGGTTGAAACTAAGATGCATTGCATCAAATTATTAGGAGATAAACTCAGTGCAAGGAGTTTTGATAGCCAAGTGAATGAGATCCATGCACGTGTAGCAGTCCTTAACAGATTTACGGAATTAGGTCGACCACTTACCCAAGTTACGCCTTAAATTTGGCTCAATTAGGGGCGCTTTGCATTTCAAATCTTTGTGCAACAAAGCCTTACAAGACTATTGGCAATTTAATGAAATTGAAAAGCACCAGTTCACTTATTCTGTAAAAAAATTAGTGGAAAAATATGATATTAGTTCATCTGCAAAATTGGAAAGAATCGTTAAACACAGTGGACATTTAAAATATACGGGAATAAAAAACTGCAAAAAGTGCTATTTCGATTATGAAATTTTTATACGTAAAGACATAGGCTTTAAAGATTGGAAGAATTACAAGAGAGAATTAGAATGCTATGACTGCCGTAGACGCTCTGTACAAAATTACATGAACAAATATCTCAATGAGTTTAAATTGTGTATTCCAACATTGTCAGATGAGCCAATAGATTCACCGAAGCAGCAGCTCAGTTACTTAGAAAAAATAGTTCTGTATGTTATGCTCAGCAAAATTAAGATTGGCACAGACAATGTTTTGCCACAACATGAGTGGCGTTCATTTGTTGAACTCGAAGCCAATGGTGCTGGTGATCTTGTAAAAAGAATATTTGAAAAAGGCTATCTTTTTAAAACAAATGAATTTGACGAATTTATACAAAAACAAGCTGATTTGCGCCAGCTACATTCAGATTGTAGACAATATTTGAATGAAAATATAACGCATGAAATTCAAACTTACTTAGCCTTAAATTTTAAGGCAGACATAAATCTTGTGATTCCTGAATGCTACGATTACCTAGAGCAGTGGACCTTTGGGCTGTATGAGGAAATTATGGGTTCAAAAGTTTATATCAAAGACTTCAAGGAAATTGAAAAATATATAAAAAATAAAAGATTAAATGAAGTGTATGCCTTGCTTGATTTTGTTCGCCAATACAAAAAATCCCTGTAAAGAAAAATAATGCTTTGGAATTGGATTTAATGCGGATGCTTCTTAAATATGATTTACAGCATATTTTGAGCTTGTTTTGGTATCAGTCGAAATTTGTAGGTGATCGGTTACGCACCTTAGAGCTATCGGGTGATGAAAACGCTAGGTTTATTAAAGATACTGTTTTTGCTAAGAAAATATCGACTTATTTAGATTATTTAGACCATAAAGATGAAAAACCTAAGTATCCGAGGAATCTTCCTGGAAATTGGACGTATTCCGAGATTGAGCTGTTTGTTAGTGCCCAATTATTGGCAACTATGAAAAGTGGGAAAAGTATACGCCTAGCGAAATCTTGGCTTTGTGGGAAGAGACAAGAGGAATTGAGCTTGAGAACGCAAGCGCTTGATTGCTAAATTTTGATTTTTCAAATAGCGAGGTAAATTTTTTCATTCCAAGAAAATTACAGTTAACCCCTTATGGAGGACTTTAGCTAAGTTATTAGCATCCCAATTAGTCAATCGGATACAACCATGCGATGCTGTTTTAGAAATTAAGGCGGGATTTGGCGTACCATGAATCCCAAAAGAAGGTCGAGATAAACCAATCCAAATATTTCCTACAGGGTTGTTGGGTCCTGGGGGGAGGCTTAAGGGCTTAAGATTTTTGCCTTGAATAAAATTCTTAGGGTTATAACTATAATGTGGATTGAACACGATACTGCCGATGGCATGCGTGCCAGTGGGTGAGGGATTATCTTCGCTCCCGATCGTTGCAGGAAAAGATGCAATGATCTTATTTTGTCGATTAAGCAAATATAATTGTTTAGAACCTTTGTGTGCAATAATGCTTTGCACATTATTTGGCAAAACATTTATTACATTTGCGACAATAATCTTTTCACCGACTTTATTAAAATTTGCGCCTGAATTAATTTTTTGTAGAAACAATTCATCCATATGGAATTTTTCACCGAGCATTTCGGTCACACGAGTGTAATACAAGCCCTTCATTCTTGATTGTTCAGCATAATCTACAGGGATCGATTGAGCATAAGGAACTTTTAAGTCTTGTGTGGTAATGGTGTACTTAATAAACGTCGGTTGAGTTGTATCTTCATTTAAAAGCTGCCAAGTATTTGCGTCTAAGATTCCGTCACCACTTAAACCCTTCATAATCTGAAAAGCGGAAATGGCTTTCACAGTATTTAGGCCCAATATGCCATCAATTGCACCTGAGGATGAGTAATGGCGACTCAACAGCACTTGTAACTTTGCGTAAACAGGAAGATAGCCTTTTTCAAGATTGTCCGACCACTCCGCTTTATTTAGATTATCTAAAGACCATGTGTCGGCTTGGTTTAACAGTGCTAAATTGTTTAGATTGTTAGTGGTAGGAGGAAGTGATTTTTGTGGTTCAGCTGCAAGAGTATAAGTCGAAAAAATATACATACTACTCAGGCAAATAACTAAAAAGCGACTCAACATAACGACTAACCCCCAAACTAATTTTATTGATCAAAATAACTGCACTCATATTTTAAATAAAGTTGATAATTTAAAAATGTATATAAAATGCGGCTTTGTAACAATTTTAACTCTGTACACGACAAATTTCATAGGGCCCTTGTCCTATCAGGCTTTTTCTTTCTTAAAATTGCTAGCACTTTCTTAAATTCTTCTTTTTTCCCAAAACCAATCAAACGTAGAATAGCCATTTGAACATGGTCCAAACCGTAGCGAAATAAACTTACTGAAAGTCGTCCATGCTTCTTTATTTTTATCGCTTTTTTTCGATCATGTTGCCATTCACCTGTTAAATAGCACCAACAGAAACCGATAGCTAGCACTGCTATCAATTTCTTGACTCGTCTAGGGTCTGTTAAACGAGTATTTTCAAGATTGAATCCACGTCCTTTGAGACAACTAAATAAGGTTTCGATTTCCCAGCGTAATGCATAATCACGAATAGCTGAAGCATTCAACATAGGAGAAACAACAAGTAAAAGTTCTCCATCTTCTAATCGTAGCGCACTAATATACAGTTTCACTCGACCAACCCAAATACGTCGTTTACGACATTCAGTTTGACCAACTTGAAGATGACGAAATAAATCACTAGGTGGTGTTTCAAAAAGTATGCTGGCGTTAAACAAATCCGTTATTAAGGTAAAAGAAAGTCAAATCAAAGGCTTTAAAATGATTTTCGAGCTTTTTAGAAAAGTTGCAACTTCTCCTAAATCCACGCCTGATTCGATGACGAATTCTACAATTGTTACCTTCAATACCGACGGTAAAAAACTTACCGATCACTTGCTTGCAACATTGAAATGCTGTAATAAAACTATCCCAATGATCACTCGCAATTCCAGCATATTGAACCCCAAGCTTTTTAAGTCTAGCTTTAAGACGTTGAACCGTTGCTAAATCCCGCTTACCCCAAACATAAGCAACAACTTCTCCAGATTCTCGATGGTAGGCATAAATAAGCCATTGTTTATTTTTCTTATTCCCTACAAAAGTCCAAAGTTCATCGACTTCAAGACATTCGTAGTGGCTTTGTTTAGGCTGAATCTGATAGATCGATTCACTTAAGGTTCGTAATACCTTGCCAATGCTGATACGCTCGACTTCAGCAATATCTCTTACTCCGCTTCCTCTGATCATTAAATGTAATATCTTGCCGGTAATACCTGAGTTACACCCTTGATAGCTTAATGCATGAGCACCAATAAACTGACGTTTGCAATCTTTGCATTGATGGTTTTGTTTCCCATCTACTTTGATGCCATTTCTCTTTATATTGTTACTTAGACAGGTAGGACATTTGATTTGTAGCGTTATTTTCATACCTCTATTTTATCAAAAGCCATATTGTTTTTTTCAGCATACTTTTTGAAACACCACCAAATAAGAACGGGTGTTTAGCTTCAAATAAGAATATCTGTCCATTTAATAAGAATATGCAATTAATGCAATTTTGAAAAATCTAATTATAAAAGCCAATTATTTCAGCGAGATAATTGGCTTAAGTAAAGAGTCGTATTATTTGGTTATCCGCTGATCATCCCAATAACACGGTACTACAATCAAATTGTTTTCATGTAATCGTGACCATAATCGGATACCTAAATCTCGCTGCATATTTTGGACTGTGAAATTGGAAATCAGAAGGGTAGATTTCATGTTGTCATAACGACTATACAAAACCTTATGTACCATCTCCAGGCGTTTTTCATGCCGGTCATGCAGGCCATATTCATCAATCACCAATAACTCAAAACTGGAGAAATGGTCGATGACTTCTTTCTCAGAGCGTGAAGCATCTGACCAGGTGTCCATCATTTTTTGAGCAATTTCTACACTGGTATAGTAGCGTGCAGATTTTGTACTGTTATGCAGAATGTTGCGAATAATTGATGCGCTCAGATGGGTTTTACCTGTACCCGGTGTACCAATCATCAACATGTTCGGATTATGGCCAGAAATAATCTGCTGTGCAAAGGCCTGACATAGCTTGATGGCATTGTCTTGAGCAGGACATGCAACTACAAAATTCTTGAAGCCACGGTCCAGATAGCGTTTATTGAGCCCTGAGTTTTTGATTTTCTGTTGTAGCAATCGCTGTTGCAGTTCATCCTCATAGGCTGCATGTGAGTGATGGACGGCTTCTTTGGCACACAATTTACAGAGCCTGTGACCTGCAATTTCCATCAGGGGTGTATGATGTGTAGGACAGAGTGTTTCCGTTGTTTCTGGGTGAAACTGGAGTGTTTTAAGCATGGTATTCATGATCACTCTCCTAAATCCATTTGGAATTTTCTAAAAAATCCTCATTTTTTTCTTCAAAATTTGAAGATGAAGATGAAGATGAAGATGAAGATGAAGGGCATGGTTCAAGCATGACTTGAGTAATACTCGGGCTCTTCTCAGGAGCTGTTTGAGCATTTACTTTTCGTTGCTTGGTTGATGCTTGAGCATTACTTGCGGATTTATTCCAGCGTGCTTGAGCTGCATTTTTAGCTTTATCAGATTTCATCTGTTGATTTTGCAACGCTTGGTTTTTTAAACTGGTTAAAAAACTTGAAAGAATTTGTTCAGATTCGACTTCAAATAATTCCAATGCTGTCAGCGTATTCAACAAAGTTTTAGCCTTGGTATGCTGCGGTAATTTCGTGATGCTGCAGACCGTCGCTAGATCATGAGGAATAGCACCATTTTTCCAGAAATCCATCATTAACAGCAGTGCTGCACCAATTTGTTCTGCAGTCATTCGTGCGAATTTTGCCTGTAAGTCGCCAATATAGAGTGGCATCCAAATTGAAATATCTTTATGCATATTTTCACCTTTTTATAGGTATAGAAGGGCTAAGGTCATCAATTAGATGACCTTATATATTTGTTTGATTAGGGAACTAGGCTCATTAACCGGATGCGGGCCTGGCGGGCTAAATCATCGTAATGGGCTTGCCCATCATCCAGCAGTCGCTGCAGCCACAGTCTCAACGCTTGGTGATCATCGAAGCATTTGTTGATCTCCAGCAAAAATGCCAGATTGTGCAGTTTGGGAATGTGTAACTCATGAATGAGTTCACGCGCGACCATATCTGCTTCAGGACTCACGACCACACCACCAAAGAAAGCTTTACTATTCATGTGCAAGCTCCTCTGTATTTAGTTTTTCCAGCATGGCTTCAAAAGCACTGCCATCGCGACGCGTAACATTGGGGATGTAGCGGCTATAGACCCGGAATAGCATTTCAGTCGTTGAATGTCCCAATTGACGTGCGATCCATTCAGGATTTTCTCCTGCCGACAGCCAAAGCGTTGCTGCTGTATGACGTGTTTGATAGGCTCTTCTAGGCTTCAATCCTAGAAAGCGCAAGATCGGATGCCATACGCGTTTGTTCACCAAACGATAATCTAGAGGCCCGCCATCACGATTGCAGAAAACAAAACTGGATTTACCATTATTTAAGCTTTTCTGCTGTAGAAAAGCTTGATAGACCCGATCATTCATTTGGATGGTGCGGTCAGAGCCATAAGTTTTGGTTCCACCCAAAACACCATTTACCAGTGCTTCTCTAATATGGATTTCACGACGCTGTAAGTCGATATTTTTCCATTGAAGACCATCGATTTCACTAGTACGCATACCTGTGAAAAAGCGAATAGTGTAATAAGGTTTAAAATCATCACGCACCATTGTGAGAATTTTATGCACCTCTTCCAGAGAAAAGGGAGTGACTTCAATCTTACTTTCCTTCAGATTGTTAATATTTTTATAAGGTGACTCAAACTCGTATCGTTCAGCCGCATCATTGAGTATCATACGTAAAGGCGTCATGATTTGATTAATCCGCGATGCTTTCAGACTTGTCTGATCATTTCCGTGTGTCACTTTGGCGAGGGAGGCACGAAAATTCAGCAAGTCTGATTTTTTAATTTTCGTCATTACTTGATTTCCAAAAGCAGGAATCAAATATTTTTTCATGACGATTTTAATTTTCTCCTGATAGGAACCTCTCCATTCTATTTGTCTTTGATTGAACCAAATGTGCGCATAATCTTTGAATAATGGAACATTGGTTTGCACAGCAATTTGCTGACTTCTTTTCTCTTTAAACTCCTCAAGACGTTTACTTTTTGGAAAGTACTTTTCGTACTCAAAAGTTCCCAAAACAATCTCAGCCTCAAGCTGTTCAAGACGTTTTTTTAAAATACGTCGGTTATATGCGTTATCTTCAAGCGTTGTGGTTTCTCTGCAACGCATTCCCATATAACGGAAGTCAGCAATGAGCTTTCCACTTCTTTCACGAATAGTCGCCATACATTAAACTCCTATTGCAACGCTTCCATGCTTAAACCAGTAAACTTAAGCATTTCAGTTTCGATACGTTCCCAAACAAAAAGAATTTTACGGCCACCGAATGGGCGAATGTAATGAACACCCTCAATGAACACACTATCTTTAAGTTGGTTGCGAATAGTACGAGCGTCGTACTGAATTTTTTCAGCCAGTTGTTGGGCGGTAAGGTAGGTATATGTCATAATTGTATTCCTATAAGAATTCATTGGATGTAAGTAATTATTCATCCATAGACGTAAAATAACCTTAAATTTAATTGAATGCAATTAAATTTTCATCGGATTAGTGGAATTTTTAATGGTTATTTGTAAATTACCAATTTTATTGGCAGAAAGAAAAATGCGGGTTGCTGATTTAATTCGTGGTACTGGAATTAATAAAACGACTTTGCATAAACTTTATAATGGAGAGTTGACCCGAATCGACTTAGATACCATTGATCGTATTTGTGAGCATTTAGATATCCAAGTCGGAGATTTATTTGTTTTTGAAAAAATTATTAATAATCATGGTGTTGAATAGTAATTTGGTCACAAATGGTCACAAAAAAATGTCCTTGGTCACAATTTTTTGCTTAGAAATAGACTTTAAGAAAGTGGAAGGAAATGACAGAATATTTTGTAAATAGTTTAAGAAAATTTAAGGTCATTTAAGATCATTTATAAAAAATGGGCACGTTTTGGTCACATCTTGGTCACAAAGCTAAATTATATTGCGATGAGAAATAATAAAACTGCCTGAGATATGTTGACTGAAAAATATAAAATATATTTAAAAATCAACAAGAAAAAAGCTCCCATCTTTCGATGAGAGCTTTTTTAAATTTGGAGCGGGAAAAGAGACTCGAACTCTCGACCCCAACCTTGGCAAGGTTATGCTCTACCAACTGAGCTATTCCCGCTAAACTTACCCAATTTTTTAAATAAAAAACTGAACGAAAAAATTTTGGAGCGGGAAAAGAGACTCGAACTCTCGACCCCAACCTTGGCAAGGTTATGCTCTACCAACTGAGCTATTCCCGCATGACGTGTATAATACATTAACACACGATAGGGTCAAGAATTTTCTGCGAAGTAGAAGATTAATTGCATAAAATAAAGACACTTTTATGAATAAAATACCCAAAAATTGCATTTTCGCTTTTTTATTGATGAACTTTTGATTCGTCACAGCGTAAAACAGTCAAGTTTTAGCAAAATCCAAGAGAGATAATCCGTTATACTCAAAGGAGATAAATATAAATTTTCCGAGGACAGAATATGAGTCTAGAGCAACAACTCATTGAACGATTAAATCAACTCAACCCAATACATTTAGACGTTATCAATGAATCGGCTGGGCATGGTGGATATTTCCCAGGAAAAGAGTCGCATTTTAAAGTAGTGATTGTGAGTGAAGCATTTTCGGGGTTACGTTTAGTACAACGTCATCAAAAAATCTATGCAGAAGCTGGGGATTTGTTGAGCCCAGGAAAGATTCATGCACTTGCAATACATGCTTATTTACCGAGTGAATGGCAAGGTCGAGCACCTGAAAGCCCTGAATGTGCTCATGCACCTAAGACATAAGATTGAGGATGGTTGGAATGGATATGCATTTACTGATTAAAATTATTCATATGTCGGCAGTTTCATTAGTCATATTAGTTTTTGTACTGCGCGCAGCAACGTTATTTATTGGAACGCAGGATCAACAACCGAATCCAAAAGGTCGAGTCCTTTTTGTTGCCTTGCAACATTTGTCTTATACCCTGATTGTCGTGACGGGTGTGACATTACTGGTCATGAATGAATTTAAAGTACAGCCATGGTTCTATGCCAAAATTGTCTTGTTTCTGGTCTTATTATCATCGCAAATTAAAGCATATAAAAAGGATGAGAGTATTCTGCTTACACAACGCCGAGCAGGTATTGTCGTTGGTGCAATTGCATTGATCGGATTGATGGCTTTAGTCATGATTAAGCCAGTTTTTGGCTGATTGTTAGACATGAATTTCATGGTTGTTTTGTGTCTAGGTTAAACTATCTACAAGTTTAAAATAATGATATTTGGGAAAAGCGTATGTTGACACGTGTGGTATTTAATCAAAAAGGCGGTGTTGGAAAATCAAGTATTGCAGTCAATTTGGCAGCGATCAGTGCTTATCAAGGTTTTAAAACATTGGTGATTGATTTAGATCCACAAGCCAATTCTAGTCAATATATTTTGGGTGATGATGCAACCTACACCACTGAAAAAACGGCTTTAGAACCTAATATTGAAAATTTTTATGATGATGTATTAGGGAATAACCAACAGAAAGGACTGCTTGGTAATGCCATCGGTTCTTTATTAAAAGGCAAAAACAAAGGTTTTGACCAATATATCCATCGTTCGCCTTTTAAGGATTTGGATGTTCTGCCAGCAAGCCCGAGTTTAGGCAATTTAGAACATGCTTTAGAGTCAAAACATAAAATTTATAAATTACGTGATGCGATTCAATCGTTAAAAGGTCAATATGACCGTATTTATATAGACACGCCACCTGCATTTAACTTTTTTACTTTATCTGCGCTTATTACCGCAGATCGTGTGCTGATTCCATTCGATTGTGATGTCTTTTCAAAACGTGCTTTACAAACCTTGATTGCAAATATCATCGAAACCCAAGATGATCATAATGATCGTTTGGAAATTGAGGGAATCGTGGTCAATCAGTTCCAAGCACAGGCAAAATTACCGCGTGAAGTGGTACAGCAACTTAAAGATGAAGGTTTACCTGTTCTAGAAAATATGTTGCCACCATCTGTATTAATGAAAGAGTCTCATCATAAAAATCTTCCATTAATTCATTTAGCTACAGATCATAAATTGACTCAAGCCTATCAAGCGTTGTTCAATGAGATTGATAAGAAGTAATATTGAGAATTATATGAAATTTTTAAATTTAGCTTTTGCTCAGACGTCTAATATAGCAAAGTTGGCTACAATTGCAGTGGCGGCTATTCTGACCACAGCTTGTGCGACAACGGTAAAACCTACTTATGTATCGCCTACTCAATATCAAGCCATGAATTGTGCACAATTGGCAGGTGAGTTTGACCGTATTCAACAATATATTAACAATGGTGTACAACCTGCTAAACGTACAGGTGTTGGCGTTGGTTTAGGCCTTGGTGGTGGATGGGGTAGTGGTGGTTTTGGTTGGGGCTTTGGTCCAAATATCTCTATCAATATGGGGCAATCTTCAAATACTAAAAACACTGAACTTTCTCGTTTGTATGGCGAGCAAGATGCGCTATCTCAAGCTGCACAATTTAAAAATTGTCCTTATGTGCCTAAGCGCCAAATCGTGAAAAAGTAAGTTATTAACCTCTGTGTCTTGGGTTTTAATGATGAGGTTACTTGTCGCTAGAATCCAACGATGGACAGAGAGTGATTTCTGCTAATAAAGTAATAGTAAATTAATTTTAGCGTTCGATTATCATTCAAGATAGAAGTTTTTTTGATTAAAATTTTTATTTAAATAAATATAAAAACAATGATTTAATTCCAGTTTTTGCATTAATTACTATGTTTCATTCATCTGTTTTTAGGTGCTTTCTCTTGTTATTTTTTAATAATTTGGTTTAAGGTGTGCACCCTGTAAATTGATTAAATGACTATATGATTGAAAATTGGCTATTTATTTTGGCGTTGTTAGCGGTGTTATTGGTTCCAGGACCAACCAACGCTTTGTTGGCAAGTATTGCTCAGCAACAGGGTATAGCTAAAACCTTTCAACTGGTGCCTGTGCAATTACTGGGTTATATCTACGGGATTAGCTTGTGGGCGTTATTTATTCACTTAACGTTACCAACATGGCCACTTTTGATTGAAATCCTACATTTTTTCAGTGTGATTTATATGCTTTGGCTGGCTTTGCATTTGTGGAAAAGCTCGGATTTAGAAAAGCATAGTCAAAATCATAAAACTTTAAAATCTAAACAATTATTCATTTCAACATTAAAAAATCCAAAATGTATTTTATTCGCAGCAGGTATTTTCCCCGTGTGGACTTGGGATTCAATCGAAAATTACGCAATCGTCATGCTGGTTTTTAGCTTATGTTTAATTCCAAGTGCCTTCTTCTGGATATGTTTTGGTCGATCTGCATTATTAGGTAAAGTAAAAGGACTGAGTACAGATCAATTTTATAAAGCTTCTGCAATGTTGTTGATGATTTGTATGTTACCTATGCTTTGGCATTTTTTCTAAACAGCTAATATTTGCCATAAAAAAGCCCTGAACCTTTTTATCTAAATGTTCAGGGCTTTTCAACATCATACTTTTTAAATCGGGTGCTATTAAATGAACCTTTAGAAATTAATTCTATTCATTACACAATTAAGCTTGTTTGCTTTTATCAAAAAATTTATGGCGAATGTAGCCAATAATGCCTGGTAATATGCTCAGAATAATGATGAAGAAGATTAAGTGAGTAAAATTGTCTTTTATTAAAGGTAAATTGCCAAATAAATAACCCAGTGTAATGAACGAGCCGACCCAACAAATTGCACCGACTGCGTTATAGGTTAGAAAGTATTTGTAATTCATACTGCTTGCACCTGCAACGAACGGTGCAAAAGTACGTGCGAAAGGAATAAAGCGAGCAAAAATAATGGTTTTACCACCATGCCTTTCAAAAAATTGCGAAGTTTTGATCAGGTGTTGTTTATTAATGAATCGCGACTCGATCTCAAAAACCCGTGGACCAATATATTTACCAATGTGGTAATTTAGGGTGTCACCGAGTACTGCCGCAATAAACAGCAGAATAATTAAGACTACAGGATCCATTGCGCCAGTAGAAGCAGCCAATGCACCAGCTGCAAAAAGTAAACTATCACCGGGTAGGAACGGCATAACCACCAAACCGGTTTCCACAAAAATAATCAGGAATAAAATGCCGTAAATCCACACACCATAATTTTTAACAAATTCAAAGAGGTGTTCATCGACATGCAAAATAAAATCAATCAGATCCATAAGGCAAAAACTATGCGAAATTGTGCCCAAATCCTAGCAGTACATGGGCAATAAGTCAGTATTAAAACGTAAAAAACTGGATTTATTATCGTTCTTTATTTGCAACAATAAGTGTCTGTTTTAGGTATTTATTCATGTTTTGCACAAGAGTATGATGAGTTCATATTTTAAACGAATCTAAAAATAGGTCTCAAAATGTTTAATCCAAATGTTGTAGTTAAAAATATTGTCAATCAAGCGAATACTGATGCAACGCTGGCTGTGATTGCCCGTGTGTTGATGGCGTACATTTTCATTGTTGCAGGTTGGGGGAAGCTGACAGCGTATAGCGCAACAGTGGGTTATATGGAATCCATGGGGGTTCCGAGTGCAATGTTGCCTTTAACTATTTTGGTTGAATTGGGGGGTGGATTGGCGTTACTCCTTGGTTTTCAAGCTCGCTTTGCAGCATTAGGTTTAGGTATTTTTAGTTTAATCACTGCATTTTTATTTCATGGTGGTGTAGAAGATGGCATCAACTTTATGAAAAACTTTGCTATGGCAGGTGGCTTATTCTTTCTGATGTTGCATGGCGCAGGTAAATTCAGTGTGGATCATATGATTGAAAAGTGATTTAGATATAGGATAGATATATTCTCTTTAAAGTCAGACATTGCTCTGGCTTTTTTGTGTCTGCTTGAAATGTATAAATGGTTTGGTATAAAAAATAGTTATTTATAATGTAAGTAGAATCAATTTTGATTATTTTTTAAATAGTAGGCTATTAAAAGAATAGAGTTTTTAATAAGTTATAGAATTACTCGTATTTACCTTGAGGGGTGTGCGCCTAGCTATGAAAAATGGTAGAATATGGCGCTTAAATCCATTTGCCTGCATAGTTGTATAGCCATGACGACCAATACTCAAATTACTGAAGATCGTATCCTGATTTTGGATTTCGGTTCTCAATATAGCCAGCTGATTGCACGCCGTGTTCGTGAAGCGGGTGTATATTCTGAAATGTATGCTTTTGATATGTCTGAAGAAGACATTCGTGCATTTAATCCAAACGGGATTATTCTTTCAGGTGGGCCTGAAAGTGTGCATGAAGAAGGCAGTCCACGCGCTCCAGAAGTTGTTTTTAACTTGGGCGTACCTGTGCTTGGTATTTGCTATGGCTTGCAAACCATGTCAGAGCAACTTGGCGGTAAAGTAGCGCCAGGTGATGTACATGAATTTGGCTATGCAGAAGTAAACATTCAGGTTCGTGACAAATTGATTGGTGATCTTGAAGATACGAAAGATCAACTTAAAGTTTGGATGAGCCACGGTGACAAAGTAACACGCCTTCCTGAAGGTTTTCAGGTAACTGCAAGTACGCCAAGCTGCCCATTTGCAATGGTGTCTGATGAAGCTCGCCGTTTCTACGGTATTCAGTTCCACCCAGAAGTTACCCATACTGCGAAAGGTGCGGAACTACTGTCTAACTTCGTTCACGGTATTTGTGGATGTCGTAATCTGTGGAATTCTGAAAATATTATTGATTTACGTGTTGAGCAACTTCGTAAGCAAATTGGTGATCAAAAAGTTCTTTTAGGCCTTTCAGGTGGTGTCGATTCATCTGTTGTTGCTGCGCTTTTACACCGTGCGATTGGCGATCAATTGACATGTGTATTTGTCGATAATGGTTTACTTCGTTTGAACGAAGGCGAGCAAGTGATGGACATGTTTGCTAAAAACATGGGTATCCGTGTGATTCGTGCAGATGCTGAAGAGCGTTTCTTAACTGCGCTTAAAGGCGAAGTTGATCCAGAGAAAAAACGTAAAATCATTGGTCGTGAATTCATTGGTGTATTTGCTGAAGAAGCACGTAAGCTTGATGGCGTAAACTTCCTTGCTCAGGGTACGATTTACCCAGATGTGATTGAATCTGCTGCCACTAAAAATGGTAAAGCACACGTTATCAAATCTCATCACAATGTAGGTGGTTTACCAGAAGATCTAGCATTTGAATTGGTTGAGCCAATCCGTGATTTGTTTAAAGATGAAGTACGTCGTTTAGGTACAACTTTAGGTTTGCCATTCGAAATGCTCTATCGTCACCCGTTCCCAGGCCCAGGTCTTGGTGTTCGTATTTTGGGTGAAGTGAAAAAAGAATATGCTGACATTCTTCGTTTAGCAGATGATATTTTCATGCAAGAACTTCGTGCAAGTGGTTGGTATGATAAAACTGCTCAAGCCTTTGCTGTATTCCAACCTGTTAAGTCTGTTGGTGTAGTTGGTGATGGTCGTCGTTATGCATGGGTGATTGCGCTTCGTGCTGTTGAAACAGTTGACTTTATGACAGCTCGTTTTGCTCATCTTCCTTATGATCTTGTTGATAAAATCTCGACTCGTATCATGAATGAAATTGTTGATGTTTCCCGTGTTGTTTATGACGTTTCGTCTAAACCACCAGCAACAATTGAATGGGAGTAAAATCAGGGTTTCAAAATGCAACGCATTTTGCTGATTTTACGCCAAGGGCTATGCCCGCGGCAGTAGGCGGTTTCAAGAAGCGAAGCTTCTTGCCTGAATTACGCCAAGAGCTTTACTCTTGGTAGAATGCGATAAATTACTTTTAAAAAGAGCACTTAGGTGCTCTTTTTTTATATAATTGAAAAAAATGAAAGACCTATTAGAGTAATTATGTATACCCACTATGATTTGATGTTGCCACTACTTAAAATTATGCAGTCAAATGATGTGACTTATAGTTTAAAAGAGGCGTATGAAGCCCTGATTCTTGAATTAAATTGTTCTGACGAAGAAATAAATGAAACGATGGAAGATGGTCGAAATGTGATTTTTTATCGGTTACAGTGGGCGAAAACCTATTTAAAAAAAGCAGGGTTTATTGAATATCCTCAAAAAGCACATTTTAAGTTATCTGACCTTGGTAGAAATATAAATCTCAAAAATCTCAAAAAGCTGGATCGAAAATATCTCTCTCAATTTGATTCATTTAATGAGTTTAGAAAAATAAACCCCAAAGTTGAAAAAGAGCAAAAGAAAGAGGATATTCTGGAAATAAATTTAAGTTCAGATGAGCTGACTCCGCCAGAAATAATCACTGAACAATCTAATTTATTAAAAAATGATTTAAAAATAGATCTACTTAATTTAATTAAAAGTAATTCACCTCAATTTTTTGAAAGATTAGTTGTCGATTTACTGGTTGCCATGGGCTACGGCGGTTCACATCAAGATGCTGCACAAGCAATTGGTAAAACTAACGATGGAGGTATTGATGGTGTTATTAGTGAAGACCGTCTTGGTTTAGATAAAATATACATTCAAGCTAAGCGTTGGGAAAATACCGTTGGACGTCCTGATATTCAACAATTTAAAGGCGCTTTAGCAGATCAGGTGGCTAAGAAGGGTGTATTTATTACAACCTCAAACTTTAGTAAAGAAGCAAAAGAGTCTGCGAAAAAATCCGGTATAGTTTTAATTGATGGTGATAAATTAACATCCTTAATGATCGAGTTTGGTTTAGGTGTACAAATAGAACGAAGTTTCCATATTTATAAAATTGACCAAGACCGATTTGATGAAGATAATTTTTAAGAGCGCCTAAGCGCTCTTTTTTATATCTTATTTTTATTTAAATTAATAACATCATATAAATCATATTATTAATAAATACTAAAAATATAAAGCTGTACAAAAGATATATTAAGATATATCTTAATTAGTGTCCATCAAATAGGTGAGTATCATGTCCGATTCCGAATTTAATCACCATCCACAAAGTGCACGCCGTGGACGCCTATTCGAAGCGGGGCGTATGAAGCTATTGGTTTTATACCTAATTGAACAATCTCCGAAACATGGCTATGAAATTATCAAAGACATCAGTGATTTAGTCGGTGGCGGTTATAGTCCAAGTGCAGGGACGATTTATCCAACCTTGAGCTGGCTTGAAGAAATGCATTTTATTCATGTGAGTGAATCAGAAGGTGATCGTAAGCAATATCATATGACTGAAGCAGGCATCGCACATTTACAACAGCAGCAGAAACTGGTTCAGGAATTGTTGGAAAAATTAGAAACCCGTCGTGAAATTCACGACAATGATCAGCTCATAGATATCTATCGGGCAATGGAAAATTTGAAAACAGCATTACGCTTAAAACTGAAATTAAATCAGGTCGATGTAGAACAGGTACGACAAATTGCCGAAAAAATTGATCAGGCAGCCGTCGAAATTGGCAGACTTTGAGGCGAAAATCAGTTATCCATTTTTAAAGAGTACAAAAAATGAAACAACATCAATATCACGTGACTGTTCAACATCTTGCCGATGCGCAGGGCAATCCATCTTCTTATGCAGAAAAACTTGAATTTAATACCGGTAACCATGATGATATTTTTGTGGTGCTAGATCGCCTGCAAAAAGCAGAATTGTTTGATGATACAACGACAAAATCTTTTGCGGTTGGTTTAAAACTGTTTAGTGAAGTTATGCTAGAAAATAAAAATCATGAACTTTTCAAAAATTTTCTTCCACAATTCCATACATTTATGAAGCATTTAAAGCAGCAAGTAAAAAACAATGATTAATATGATTGAAAGAAGCGAGTAATAATATGTTGAGTCAAGGTAAAATGATTATAGGTTCAATTCCAAAACTCCCTGCAAAATATGCAGTGTGGATTATGCCGTTATTACTTTCGGGAATAATGAGTGCGATTATTTCGATGATTAATTTGTGGAAAAATTTAGGTTGGATCGATGGATTTTTTTCAAAATGGTTTTTAGTCTGGCTATTTTCATGGGCAATTGCTTATCCAACGGTACTTATTTTTCTACCGATTGTACGTCGGATTACAGGATTACTTGTCGATATGTCACCGCCTGAAGCATCAAGGTAGTTACTTTAAGTTGTTTTGTAAATAATTGAAATAATGCTCGAATTTATTTATAAGCTTACAACAAATTCAATTAATAATGCCTTTTTTCGTAAGATAAAGAATATTGAAAACAAAACTCCAATTGTCCTATTCATAGTATTCAGCGTATTAAGTTAGTGATAGGTTCAAGTGAATAGAATCGCTAAACTAAAGCACAAACTTGATGATCAGCAGATCGCAAAGCATCATTTGGCGCTGAGTAAATAATAGGATAAGAAAATGACCAATACAAATTACACAGAAATTTCTCATTCAGATGATTGCGAAAAATACGTCAATCAGTTTATTCAAGATTTTCAAATTCGTTCTGCGGAAATAGGTAGAGGTACTGTGATTAAGCGCGCTTTACCTAGTCGCAATAAACGCATGATTGGCGCATGGTGTTTTCTTGATCATGCTGGACCTGTGACTTTTCCACAAGGTGATGGCTTAGATGTTGGGCCGCATCCGCATATTGGCTTACAGACATTCACATGGATGATTGAAGGCACGATGATGCATACCGACAGCATTGGTTCTAAGCAACTTATCCGTCCAAAGCAAGTGAATTTAATGACGGCGGGTCATGGTATTTCACATACCGAAGTTGCTCCAGACAGTGAAATTCATATGCATGCGGCACAACTTTGGATTGCGCTACCTGATGATAAAATTAATATTGCACCACAGTTTGATCATTACCCTGAGTTACCAGTGGTCGAGCAGGACAATATTGAATTTACAGTTTTAGTCGGTAATTTTTTAGAAACTCAGTCGCCAGTCAAAGTGCACTCTGAACTGTTAGCTGTGGATTTAACTGCAAAAGAATCGGCAACGACTCGCATTCCGCTCAATCCAAATTATGAATATGGATTTTTAGCCTTGGAAGGCACAGCAAATATTAACGGTCATGAATTAGATGATAATAATTTGGTGGTACTTGAACCGGGTTTAAAAGAAATCGAAGTTCAGTTGCATCAGGGGACACGTTTGTTAATGCTCGGTGGTAAACCATTTGAATCTCCAATTTTATTGTGGTGGAATTTTGTTGGGCGTACACAGGAAGAACTGGCGATTGCCCGTGAGCAGTGGGTTAATCAGGATAGTCGCTTTGGTCATATCCCTGATTATGATGGTCCTCGTTTAGAAGCACCTGCTTTTCCTGACAAGATGCGAGCATCGAAGTAATTCAATCTATTCATAAACAATAAAGATAATAAGGAATTTACATGGCAATTATTGCAAATGCATCAGTCAAAACCTTGCCAGAACCTTGGTCAGGTGATATCTCGAGTGGTGCACATCGGCTCATTACAGATAAGCCTGAATCATTTGGTGGACAGGATAAAGGTCTAGCACCCTATGATTTTATCTGTAGCGGGCTAATTTCTTGCACCATGATCACCTTACGTATGTATGCACAACATAAAGGCTTTGAACTGGGTGAATTTACGGTTGAAGCCGATTTTAATGCCAATAAGGAAGGGCAGGAGTGGATTGAACGGCGTTTGGCATTTATGAATCCATTAAGCGATGAGCTACATCAAAAAGTTTTGGATATTTGTCAGAAAACCCCTGTGACGAAGACTTTGCTTAGAAGTGTAGAAATTAAAACGTCTCTTTTATGATGTGATTATGACTGAGAAATACTCTATTTAATCGTGATTTTATTTTACGCAATAGAGTATTTTTCTTGCACAACACTCGGTATAGTCAATGTACAAAAATCGAGGCAAAAACAATGATTACGCTGCATCATTTAGAACAATCACGCTCCCTACGTATCCTTTGGGCACTCGAAGAACTGGGTGTTGAATACCAGGTCAAACATTACAAACGCCTGCCGACTTTTGCTGCGCCACCTGAATTAAAAGAAGTACATCCATTGGGTAAAGCACCTATATTGACCGATGGAGATCTGACGATTGCTGAATCTGCTGTCATTCTCGATTATTTGCAGGCAACCTATGACAAAGACAATAAATTCAAATCACAAAATCCGAAAGATGCGATGCAATACAATTACTGGATGCACTATGCTGAAGGCTCATTGATGCCTTATCTAGTCATGACATTAGTGATGAACAATGTATCTAAGCATGTGCCATTTTTGATCCGTCCGATTGCCAATAAAATTACAGATGGTGTAAAAGGCGGTTTCATTAATCCACGTTTAAAAGATCATACGGCTTATCTGGAAGAGTACTTGAGTACACATGAATATTTTGCAGGGGATTTTTCTTTTGCAGATATTCAAATGAGTTTTCCTGTTGTTGCAATGCAGGAACGAATTAAAGGCAAAAAGCCAAAACTGGAAGCTTATGCAGCAAAAATTCAGCAACGTCCTGCCTTTCAGAGAGCCAAAGCAAAAAGTGATTTTTAGATTATTATGGATTTGATCTTTCTGCCGGGCGCATCTGGCAATACAGAATTCTGGCAACCTATGATTGAAAAATTGCCTCAACATCAGAATGGCGGTAAAACTGTGATCGCCTATCCTGAATTTGGCGGTTATCCAAGCCATATAGATGTAAATAGTTTTACAGATTTACAGCATTATGTATTAGATCAGATTCAACAACCTTGCATGATCATTGCTCAATCGATGGGTGGGATTTTTGCAGTACAGGCTGCATTGCAAAAACCTGAATTGGTCAAGGCACTGGTTTTGGTCGCAACTTCAGGTGGGATAGATTTAAGCCCTTTTGATGTAGCGGATTGGCGCACCGATTATCAACAAACATTCAAAGTACCTGACTGGTTTATTCATCAGCAGCCTCATTTGGATGATGTATTATATAAAATAGCTTGTCCTGTACTTCTCATCTGGGGTAACACAGATGCAATCAGTCCTGTTGCTGTTGGAAAATATTTACATAGCAAAATAGGTTCTTCTACATTACACATAATTAAGAATGGTCAGCATGATTTAGCTTATGTACATGTAGATGAAGTCACTGAATATATTAACAAATTTATCAATCAATTACATAGCTAGACTATTTCAGTCTTAGATTCAAAAATCAGAACATAAAAAAGGATGCCATAGCATCCTTTTTTACTTTTCAAAGTAAATTAGCGTTTGACTACAATCGAATCGATACCGCTATGCTGTAAGGTCTGTTGTGCAATCACCGCAGCATTCTGAGAATCATAAGGACCTGAAATCACACGATACCAAGTTTTACCACCTTCGGTGCTTTGTACGACATCGGCAGATAAACCATTCAGAATGATTTCCGCACGACGAGCATCGGCACTGTCTGGGTCAGGGTAACTGCGAACCTGTAAAATATATTCAGGTTGAGTTGGAGCGGTTGCGGTCGTTTGGTCTGAACTATCTACGCCAACATTGACATTCTCTGGCTGAGACGGTGCTTCTACAATCACAGGTTGCTGCTGAGTCTGCGTTTCTGGAACTGCTTGTTCAGGAATAGGTGTAACTTGTTGCTGAGGCAATAGATCATAGAAACGATAATCTTTATTGGTGTCTTCCTGATAATGCGGGGAAGTGACATCATTGTTTCTAGGCTGAACAGGTGCCCACGGTTTCCAAAGCATTAAAGCCACTGCAAAACTTAACACGATTAATATGACCACAAGCATGCCGAGCCATTTTGGAATCAAAGGCTGTTTAGGCTTATTTGGATTTGGTCGTTCTGATACACCGCGTTGCGTTTTTCCAAACACGTGGAATCCCTCTTATTCTTTATGATTTACATCGCTAAATTTTGTGAATCTTATTTGAAAATTCACTGTGCAGCGATGTAAAACCTATTTTTACGACAGCAATATTCATTTTGGGATCAACTGTCAGAATTTCAATCATCTGTTCAATTGATCCCAAATATTGCTGTGCTTACATGCATTGACTTACATAGAGTCAGGCGCAGATACGCCAAGCAATGTTAAACCATTTTTGAGCACTTGTTGTACGTTTAATGATAACAGCAAACGTGCTTGAGATAGCGTAACATTTTGTTCATCAAGAACTTTTGCATCATCAAGGTTATACCAAGCATGGAACAGTGAAGCCAGTTCTTTCAAGTAATTCCCCACTTGATGTGGTTCATAATTATTGGCAGCGCGGATCACAATTTCAGGATAGGCCGCAAGTTTTGCTAAGATTTCAGATTCGGCTTCAAGTGTAAGTAATGACACGTCATAAGTGTTGAGCTGAGTAATATCGAAAGGTACATTCTTTTCAGATGCCTTACCAATCATACGGTTCACACGAGCATGTGCATACTGAATGTAATACACAGCATTGTCTTTACTTTGTGATACGGCTAAATCCAAATCAAAATCAATATGTTGTTCAGATTTACGCATGACATAATAAAAACGTGCAGCATCATTGCCGACTTCTTTACGTAAGTCACGTAAAGTCACGAACTGACCTGAACGAGATGACATTGCTACCATCTCACTGCCACGCCATAAACTCACGAACTGAACCAAAAGCACAGTCAGTTTTTTCGAGTCATAACCCATCGCATCAATCGCAGCTTTAACACGTGCGATATAACCGTGGTGGTCTGAACCCCAGATATCTACAATATCGGTGTAACCACGTTGTAGCTTGTTCAAGTGATAGGCAATATCAGAAGCAAAATAAGTGGTCTGACCGTTACGACGTTTTACAACACGGTCTTTTTCATCGCCAAATTCAGTCGATTTAAACCAGATGTTGCCATCTTTTTCGTAAAGGAAGCCACGTTGATCAAGAGTTTGCAATGCTTCATCAATTTTTTCAGTCAATGATGCTTCGCTGAACCATTTGTCAAAAGTAACGCCAAATTCACCTAAGTCATCTTTAATGTCATCTAAAATGGCATTCAAAGCTGCTTGATGGAACACACGATAACCTGCGCCAATGAGTGCTTGTGAATTGTGAATCAAGCCATCAATATGTTTTTCTTTATCACCTGAAAGGACGACTTTATTGCCCTCTGCATCAAGTTCTGCTGCATATTGCACATCTTCAGGTACATCCTTATAGACATCGGCAGCAGGGCGTACATAAGCATCGCCATCTTTATCGATAATACTTTGTGCGATTTCTTTAACGTAGTCGCCTTGATAGGCATTTTTAGGGAATACAAGCGTTTGACCTGTAAGCTGTAAATAACGTAAATAAGTTGATGTTGCCAAAATGTCCATCTGACGGCCTGCGTCATTGACATAATATTCACGGTCTACTTTGGCACCTGTTGCTTCAAGTAAATTGGCAACCGTCATACCATAAGCAGCACCACGACCATGACCCACATGCAGGCTAGATGTCGGGTTGGCAGAAACAAATTCAACTTGAACTTTTTTCGCTGCATTGGCTTGGGTTTTACCAAATTCATCTTTTTGAGCTTGAATCTGATTTAAAACAGCAAAGCGCTGGTCTGCATTTAAAAAGAAGTTTATAAAACCTGGACCTGCAATTTCAGCTTTAGAAATATCAACTACTTCAGGTAAATTCGCTAAGATTTTTTCTGCAAGATCACGAGGCTTCATACCCGCTGCTTTAGAACCGATCATGGCAATGTTGGACGCAAAATCACCGTGACTTCGATCTTTTGTTCGCGTCAAAACACTGGTGTTTTTCCAGTCAGATGGAAGAGTCCCTTCAGCTTGTAGGGATTGCACTGCGTGATCAAGAGCTGCTTGTATGGCCGTATTCATAATCTATAAGGAAATAAATGTCGCAGAAAAACGCTAAATATAGCAAATTTCGAGGCCTTTAGGTGAAAGCATTTGTATAGAATAAAACTAAATCGCGCATAAAGACGAATAGGCGATTTATTGCGGTCTATTTAAAGAGATCAATTTCCCATTCAATGAATTTTTTCGGTTCTTTAAATAGAAAAGCATTGGTGGCTTTTATTCAATTTTTGAAGCCAAATTTCCATCATGAAAATAAATAATTTCAACCTAAGCAACTGAATAATATTGTAAAAATTATTTAGTTTTTATCGTGTAGCTGATTTGGTTGAATGTTTAGAATATTGCTGATGTTTAAAGTCTTATTGACGAATTATTCTTTACAGCTCACAGGCTTATTGAGTAATTCTGCATGTCCATTTTCAAAGGAATATAATTTTGAATTATTAAAAATCTTAATCATTTTTGCTTTTTTCAAAGCAGCTTTGAATGGTTCTAATTTTTTAATATTGATGGCATCAAAAGGATTGGAATAGTTTTTATTGTCCAAAAGAAATTGAATTTGTCCGACTTGTGGGTCATACGCTTTTAAAATTTCTTGTCCGTCTTTATTTTGAATGCTAAAGCTTGGTTTTTGCGACGGAATTTTACAAGTCAGGCGGAAGAATAGCATTTCACTATTTTTAGACTTATTCTGTAAGTTGTAGATGCCTTGCAAATCATTTTCGATATATACCCATTGACCTATGGGCATATTCATCGTCATTTGCTCTAATTTTTCTAGCGTGGCTTTACTGACATCAACGATGCCTTTTTTATCAATTTCAGGTGCTTTTTTCTCACCTAAGCCCACCAAGTTTTTGACTTTATCGGTGGTCTTGTTTATACCAGTAGACACTTTTTGCACGGTTTGACAGCCTGAACAAACCAAAACAGTGCTGAAAAGAACAATACTGATTTTAGAGTGGATATTCATATTGTTATTCATTTTTAGTTTTGTGATGAATGAAGTAAATTAAAGCCAAAGTTACAATAAATCAATCATTGCAAAGAAATTCTAATAAATACTCTGAGTTGTATGGGTATGATTCATTTTATTTTCAGCAAGATAAGTGAAAATAAAGCAGATGATATTGGAGTCTGAAAAAATTGAGATCAATTTATCATTTTATAAAATACCCTACATATCATTATCACGTATCTAAATACCCCTTTAGGCTAAAATAGGTCTAAGCTTGTATGAGACAAAAGTCTAAGTTAAGCACAAGTGAGAAGCAAAATAGTTGCTTCAATGAGAATGGAAATGATCACGGAAAAATCGAAAAAATATCCACTGTATATTCACTATGCAGGCAATGCCTTATTAGAACTACCATTATTAAACAAAGGTTCTGCATTTACTGAGTCTGAACGTACTCAATTTAATCTACACGGTTTAATCCCGCATGTGATCGAAAGTATTGAAGAACAGAGCCATCGCTCGTATCAGCAGTATTGTTCATTCAGTGAAGCGATCAATAAGCATATTTATTTACGAAATATCCAAGACACCAATGAAACACTTTTCTACCATTTAATTGAAAATCATCTCAGTGAAATGATGCCGATTATTTATACCCCAACAGTAGGCGAGGCTTGTCAACGTTTTTCAGACATTTATCGTCGTCATCGTGGGGTATTTATTTCATATCCAGATCGTAAGTATATCGATGAAATCATTCATAATATTAATCGTAAAAATGTCAAAGTTATTGTCATTACCGATGGTGAACGTATTCTGGGTTTAGGCGACCAAGGTATTGGCGGCATGGGAATTCCGATTGGAAAATTGTCCCTCTATACCGCATGTGGTGGTATTAGCCCTGCGTATACATTGCCGATTACCATTGATGTGGGAACCAATAATCAACAATTATTGAATGATCCTCTTTATATGGGTTGGTCAGAAACACGTATTGGTGGTGATGAATATTATGAATTTGTAGATGATGTCATTGCAGCAGTGAAGCGTCGTTGGCCAAAAGCTTTAATCCAATTTGAGGACTTTGCACAGAAAAATGCGATGCCTTTATTGGAAAAATATCGTGATAAAATTTGTTGTTTTAATGATGATATTCAAGGAACTGCCGCTGTTTCTGTAGGTACATTAATTGCAGCAAGCCGTGCAGCTGGGAAACAGCTTAAAGATCAAAAAGTCGCATTTTTAGGTGCAGGATCAGCAGGTTGTGGTATTGCGGAACAAATTGTTGCACAAATGGTTGCAGAAGGACTAAGCGATTCAGAAGCACGTGCTCGTGTCTTCATGGTTGATCGTTTTGGTTTAATTACTGAGAATCAGCCTAACTTATTGGATTTCCAGCGTAAGCTTGTGCAGAAAGCTGATGATGTTGCGCACTGGGGCAACGCCGATGAAATCATTTCTTTGCTCGATGTGGTGAAAAATGCTCAACCTACCGTGTTGATTGGGGTGTCGGGTCAACCGGGTTTATTCACTGAAGAAGTGATTAGAACTTTGGCTGCAAATTGTGAATATCCAATCGTTCTTCCATTATCAAATCCGACGTCACGAGTGGAAGCTGTACCTGCGGATATTATTCAATGGACAGAGGGTAAGGCATTGATTGCAACGGGTAGCCCGTTTGCACCAGTGAATTACCAAGGTCAGATCTTTAATATTTCGCAGTGTAATAATTCCTATATTTTCCCGGGTATTGGTTTAGGTGTTATTGCTGTACAAGCGACACGTGTGACAGACAATATGCTGATTGCTTCGAGTACGGCGTTGGCAGATTGTTCACCTAAATTAGTCGATCCAACAGCAGATTTATTGCCTGATTTGAATGAATTACAGCAAGTATCTAGAATTATTGCATTTAAAGTAGCCAAAGCTGCGATTGCAGATGGCGTTGCACCATTAATCACCGATGAACAGCTTCAGCAAAATATTGAAAATAATTTCTGGAAACCTGAATATCGTGATTATAAGCGAGCGCCTTTCTAAATCATTAAAAATAAAAGGGGCTATATAGCCCCTTTTATTATGCGCTTTAAGTCAATATTGAGAATCCTTTTTTATTGAGTAGTTGGTATTTTTCCGATCAAAAAAAATAACAATTCAAATATATTTTTTTGTTAATTTTTGCTTAAAATAGAGTTTCATAAAATTTAATACAAATAATTAGAATGTTAAAAAATATTAATACCTTACTAGAAAGTTTTGGCTTAGGTCTGCAAAAACGAGCTGTCCATATTCAATTTTCCAATCAAGCTTTGAATGGCAGTGTATTTTTACAGTGTATTCAGGGGCAGCAACAGATCAATCAAGGTTTAAAGGCAGAATTACTCTGTCTTTCTACCGATGCACATATTGCTTTAAAGCAATTCATTGGTTGCCAAGTCGCCGTGGATCAAGTCACCGATTTTGGTGAACTTTATCGCACTACAGGTGTTGTAACAGGTGCAAGCCAAGGGCAAAGTGATGGTGCATTAACGGTATATAAAATCACCCTTGAAGATGCAACGAGCTTATGGCATAAGCGCTTGAATAGTCGTGTTTTTATGAACAAAAGTGTTTTAGAAATTTCAGAAATTTTATTTAAAGAATGGCAAGCAAAGAGTGCTTTATTTGCAGCAAGTTTAAGCTTAGATAGTAGTGGCTTAACAAAAGAATACGACATACGTCCATTTGTAATGCAAGCCAATGAAACGGATTATGCTTTTCTGACACGGCTTTGGCGCAGTGAGGGAATAAACTGGTTGGTTGATGAATCTGCACGTGTTGTACCTATTTCCGCAACTCAAATCGAAGCGCAAAAATTACGTCTCATTGATGATAATTCTCAATATGAAGCGATGCCAAGACGGAGCATCCGTTTCCACCGTAGTCATGCTACAGAACGCTTTGATACGATTACCAGTTTAATTGCACAGCGTTCAATTCAGTCGACTGCGATACAAGTACAACGTTGGCAGGCCAATAATTTAGCGCAAGATCAAGGAGATAGTCTGCTCAGTAACCATCAACATAGTGAACAGCAAGACAATGAAACTTTAAGTTTAGAGCAAGCTTGGACAATCAGCCCTGCGTGGACGAGTGACTTAAAAGGCGAAGACCAAACCACAGCTTCAAGTTCTGCGCAGCTCGATAAACTCAATTCGCAACTGACCCAATATCAAGAACTGCAATCTAAATATTTTACTGCGACCAGTTCTGTGCGTGATGCACAAGTGGGTTATTGGTTTGAACTCAAAGAGCATCCTGAAATTGATCAACATGATGGTTCGGATCGTGAGTTTCTAATCTTAGGTAAGACATTTTATAACCAAAATAATTTACCTAAAGAACTGCAAGACCAATTGTCTAAGTTGCTCAATTTAAGTTATTGGAATCATTTAATTAAAGATCAGCGTCAGGCCAATGAGCTGTCATTGATGCGTCGAGGAATTGCTATTGTTCCTGAATATAATCCTTTAGATCATAGGCCTGCTGCATTTCCACAACGTGCAAAAGTGGTTGGGCCACAAGGCGAAACGATTTATGTTGATCAATGGGGGCGCATTAAAGTCCGTTTTTTGTTTACTCGGACTGATGACAATAGCCATGATGGCGGCGCAGGTTCTAATGACAATGATACTGACTCTGCGTGGGTGGATGTGCTGACTTCATGGGCGGGTGAGGGTTATGGAGCTCGATTCCATCCACGAATTGGTGAAATCGTAGTCATTGATTTCTTTGATGGCAATGTAGACCGTCCATTTGTGATGGGACGTTTACATGAAGCAGAACGTCATCAAACCATGTTTGATATCAAAGGTCAGCTTCCTGATACCAAAAAATTAAGTGGTATTCGCTCATCGGAAGTGGGTGGTTCAGGATTTAACCAATTGCGATTTGATGACACCACAGGCCAAATCAGCACACAGCTACAAAGTAGTCATGCAGCGACACAACTTAATCTCGGGAACTTAAGTCACCCGAAAGATAAGGAAACCAGCAATGGGCGTGGCGAAGGTTTTGAGTTAAGAACCGATGCTTACGGTGCCATGCGTGCAGGAAAAGGCATGCTGATTACGACTTATGCTCAAGAAAATGCGATTGCAGATCACTTAGAAGCAGCACAAGCGCAGTCTTTGTTAAATCAAGGCGCAGAAAGCATGAAAGTGCTGAGTGAAATTGCAGTCAAACAACAAACGGATGCTTTAAATGTGGTGAATCGTTTACCGAAATTGATTCAATCTCTTGAGCTTAAAAGTAAGACTCAGGCGTTAAATACAACAATTAATTTGTTTAAAGATAGTGTAAGTTCTGATCCTTTAAATGCTTTAAAAGATTGTGGTGGCTTTATTCAGGATATTGGTTCATTTGGTGGAAATGCTAAAGGAGTTGTCGATGAATTCAATAGCTTTTTTACAGATGCCAAAGAGTCAGTCGAAAACTTGAAAGATTTTATTGAGAATGTTCAAGAACATGGTTCGGACATAATCAAGGGTAAACTGGCAAGTATTAAAGACAATATTAAATCGAACCCTTTTGAGTCTATTCAAAGTGTTGGAAAAGTACTGGCAAATGTCGAGATTAAAGATTTTGATTTAACCAGTGTTTGTGGAACTTTTAATAAAGGCAGTAAATTGGATGTCAATCCAATGCAAGCTTTGGGTTCATTACAAGGCTTTATGGAAAGTTATACAAAAGACTTAGAAAATAGCGGTGATAGTGCTAAACAAGAGCAAGGTAAGATTTTCCGGCAGGCGTTGATGTTATTGGCTTCACCAAATGGAATTGCGTTAACGACACCAGAAGATATTATTTTACAGGCTTCGCAAGATATTGCTGAAAGTTCTGGGGGCTCAATTAATCTGAGTGCGCAAAAGAATATTGTTGCTCATGCGCAGGATAAAGTAAGTTTATTCGCTGCACAAAAGGGTTTAAGTGCTTATGCTGCAAAAGGAAAGGTGCAAGTTCAAGCACAGGATGACTTGGTTGAAATCATTGCGAAAAAAGTCATTAAGTTGATTTCTACGGAAGATAAGATTGAGTTGACCAGTACCAAAGAGATTGTTTTAACAGCAGGCGGTTCTCAACTGAAAATTAATGCAAGCGGTGTGTTTTCTACCACAGGTGGCAAGTTTGAGAGTAAAGCTGGACAGCATAGTTTTGTGAGTGGGGTAAAGGTGTCTTATGAGGTGCCTCAACTACCAAATAATGTGATGTATAGTAATAAGTTAGATGTTTATGACTTGTTTTGGGATTTTGACTTACCTAATTTGTCTTATGTAGCAAAATTTAAAGATGGAAGAATTTCAACAGGTTCATTGGATGAAAATGGGAGAACTGCACGAATTGGATCTGACTCTTCAGAACCCGCAGAAGTTTTTGTAGATACAAATACTGATTGGATTTTAGAAATAGAAGAAGATGAAGAATTTGAATCTAATAATGAGAATAGCTAATAATAAAGGTCAATTAGAATGAATACAGCATTAAAAGATAAATTATACAATATTACTTTTACTTTACATGATTTAGCTCATAAGCCAATTCCAAATTTATATTATGAAATTAAGAATGGTAAAGAATTGGTAAAAAAAGGAAATACGAATGAGCAGGGAGAGATTTCTCTTAAATATGTTGGGGGAAATACACTTACTGTTTTTGTACGAAAAGATGCTGATAAAACAATGAAAAAAATTGGTGAAATACATACACCAAGTAAAAACATAAAAGTAAAACTTATTAGTCCAAAAATGAAATTTGATGTAACTTTATTGCCTCACCAAGAACAAGGTAAATACTGGAGAGGAACTTATAAAGTAAAAAGTGGAGATACACTCTCTAAGATAGCAAAAGAACATCATACAACTGTTTCTGCTTTATTGGCTCTAAACCCCAATATAAAGAAACCTAATAGAATTTATCAAAACGAGCAAATTGATATCGTTGAAGGAAATGCAGATGCAATAATCAAGCTTGATGCAAATATGACTGTAAAAGTTCCACCAGTTAAGAAAACGGGTACTGTCGCAGTGGATCGTAAAAGTAAATCATCAAGTTCAGCTTCTTCAGCTGATACAAAAAGTAAAACTACCGAGCAGAAAGTTGCAAATACTCAACCTCAACCTCAACCTCAACCTCAACCTCAACCTCAACCTCAACCTCAACCTCAACCTCAACCTCAACCTCAACCTCAACCTCAACCTCAACC
>NZ_JBIMDK010000025.1:0-37300 GCF_048552595.1 Acinetobacter psychrotolerans
CTTCAAAGTTAAGATGATGGTATGACAATTTTATATACTCCATAAACCCTTTAAATTAATTAGGTGGTTTATGTCGCACTTCAAGTTTTACTCTGCCAAGTTAGGATTAAGTTTTGTTCTGAATTGCTTATTTAATTTTGTATTAAAGCACTTCACCTATTGATGAGTGATCTGCAAATTTTATTGAAATAAGCATAAAATTTCAGCAAATATGTGGATAACTTTACCTTTATCCGTAAAGAAGTGATCTAGAAATCCTATTCTGAATAGGTATAAATTAAAGCGTAAAAGGGATAAAAAACATTGCAAAAAATTCATAAATTTTAAATATATTTATAAGTGATTCGACTTTGTAGCGTTATGTATGATTATTTTGTCTATTTTTTATTCAGGTGAATGTTTGAATCAAATTGTAATATGATCAAATTTCATTCATGGAAAAAGTGAGCGCATCATATGGCAATTGCAAAAATTGTAGAGGTCAATTCGAGTAGTCAGAAAAGTTTTGAAGATGCAATTCAAACGGGGATCGCTAAAGTGACGGAAACCGTCAAAAATGTTCAAGGGGCTTGGATCAATGAGCAAAAAGTGGTGATTAAAGATGATAAAATCACTGAATATCGGGTTAATTTAAAAATCAGTTTCTTGGTCGAATAGCTTCGCCAAATTTTTAAATCAATTTTCTCAATTCGTTTCTATAACAATAGATTCAAAGTACAGTTTTAAAGTAATCGATTCATGACTAAATTAAGATTAAAAATAAAACCCACATTATTTCAATGTGGGTTTTATCATTTCTGCGTTATTTAAAATCATCATTATCAATGACGATTAACAGATTATTCGTTTGGAACGTCACATACATCATCATTACATATAGGTGCATCTTGTTGTTCAGTTTCACTATTTTCAGCATCTTGAGTTTCAGCTTGTGACACGTCTTCCGCTGCTTGTTTTAAGACTTGTACAAAAACGTCAGTAGGTTGCGCACCTGCCAAAGCGACACGTTGGTCAAATATAAAGAAAGGAACGCCAGTCACTTTTAATTGATCATGTGCAACTTCTTCATCGAATTTCACAAAATCTGCATATTCGTCAGAGTCCAATAAATCATCGACTTCTACAGGGTTTAAACCAATACGTGAAGCGACATCTTCGATAGTTTCACGTTCACCAATTGGCATACCTTGCGTCATATAACTGTAGAAAAAGGCTTCTTTTGCTTCAGAACCTAAACCTTTGCTTTGTGCAAGATGGATCACACGATGCGCATTAAAGGTATTTCCTGAATTGGCATTTTCCCAGTTGAATTCAATACCCTCAGCTTTTGCCATCGTGGCAATATTACGTTGCATTTCTTCAACTTCGGCAATCGTACGATTATATTTTTGCGCAAGGCGTTCAGAGTTCGATACTTCCTGACGTATAGGTGCTTCTGGATCAAGCTCAAAACTATGCCAATGCACTTCAAGTTCCATGCCTGCTTGTTTTGCTGCGGCTTCTAAACGTTTTTTACCAATATAACAAAATGGGCAAACCACATCTGACCAAATATCTACACGCATGGGAAATCTCTAAAAAGTAGTTGTTACTATCATGGGGATGATAGGGGGAGATTTAAAGTTTAGTCTAAAACCACGCAATTGCAAAATAGAGTACTGAAATGAGTTGTCGCTCATTTGAATAAATAATATACAAAATAAAGAGGCTAAGTTATTCTAAGTCATAGATAAAACTTAAGGAGCAAGGTATGCGTCGAATATTGATTATTTTGGCAATCGTCATTCTTGCTGTGGTGGGTTTTTTCTACTATGACCATAGCACTGTAAAAAATGAAGAAGCCAATCGGCAAGCTTTTGACTTGGTCATGACCGATAAGATGCGTCAACTCTATGAACAAGCGCAAGATCGTTCCAAGCCAATTCAAATCGATATTCATGACCCACGTTTAAAAGGGGATTATAAAGTTCTGTCCGAATTCTTATTGAACTATTGGATTAAAAATATTGAAACGCGTAATGCGTATTTAAACCAATTGGCAGTAGCGAAGTGGGATCATTTTCTAGATGTTAAGCGTTTGGATGCAGATCGAAAGCAGAATTATAAAGAAACAGAACAGATGATGTCGACTGTCCGACAGGCGATGCAGCAGTATCAACAGGTTAATATTCAAAATAAAAAAGCAGCGTTAAACCAGTTGAAGCAACTCGAATTACGCAAAGATTTAAAAAAACCACTGATGGCTAAATTAGAACAGAATGCTGAATTGGATCCTGAAAATTCTTTAATTTTAAATGAATTAAAAATACTCGAAAAAGCTGAAGCGATGTTCGACATGCTTAAAAAATATGAATGGAAGTCGCAAGGCAATCAAATTTTGTTTAATGACGATGCGCAGGTCAAAAAATTTAATCAATTATTTCAAGATGTTCTAAAACTGAATGCACAAATTAATAATCAGAAAGACCAAAATGCGGAAGTTTTACAAGAAGCTTTATAAAATAATAAGAATGGAAATGATTGTTTGAAAATATATAGAACGATCAATATAGGTAAAGAGAGTGATTATTTTGGGAATGATAGAAGGTTAAGAACAGGTTAAATTTTTAGACAATTCAGTTTGAAAATAAATGAGTTTGAATGCTGTAAAAAATAGCATTTTCCGATGCTTTTTATTTTAAAAATTGAAGTTCTTTTACAGTTTAACCGTTTATCTGAGGTTTAGTGAAACCCTTCGGCGTTTGTTATAGCCTATTTACTAGATGGTTTATTTTACCGAACATTTTTTATGGTTTGACCAATATTGAATGATTCATGTTATGGGATAAGCGTATGAACTCTATGAAAATCTCGATACTTTCTTTAATGTTGGGTTGTGTTTGGCTACCTACCGCTCAAGCAGAAGAATTAGCTTCTTTGCCTACGATTAAAGTCATGGCAGAGGCTGAATTACGTGAAGAAATTGGTTCGCTTCCTTTTCAGGAAGATAAAGATGTACGTAAAGCCTTAGAACGTAAAATAATGAAGAGTGAGCAAGACATTCAGAACTATGTTATTGGCGATAATATTGGTGTGATTGATATTAAACCACCTGTTGCACGTTCTGATATGAGTGGTATTTCTCCACTTTTACAGCAATATGTTATGGCCGTTGCTTCTGGTCTGCAGTCTTCCGATCCAACCACAGGTTTATTCACGATGCTTGAACCAGTTTCTATGGGTATAGATCGGGATAAAGCCATTCAAGCTGTGAAAAATGGTTCTTTTCAATTAAATGTAGACATGGATCGATTAAGATTGATGATTGGGAATGACAAGTTACAAAGTAGTCTACCAAAGTAATAACTTATTTTAAATTTTGAGTAAGTTAAGCCAATCAGATGATTGGCTTTTTTGTTAATAGGCTCAGGTGAAATAGTTTTATACGATACGTGTCGATCAATGAAGTTGTCTCTGTTATTAAAATTTCAATAATGACAAGCTGTAGAACTAACATCTTTTACTTTTTAGGTAGTTTTAATAAAATATTTTTTGGTTTATATATCTCATTAATACAGAATATAAAAAATTATTTGAATGTAGCAAAGGTAATTACCTAATAAAGCTAAAATATTTGTTGTGATTTAGCATTGATCAGATTAGTGATTTCTTGTCTTTGGGTAGGATTTAAGTTTTCATTATTTGGGGTTTGATCGATAGATAAATTCACATATATTTAAGTTTAAATGGGAAATACGTTCACCTTTATTGTTGGTGAAATGGTCACTTAAATGCTGATTTTGATTGGCACTGAATCCCATAAAAGAATAATAACCTGAAATATAAATCGATTTCTGCTGAAGTAAAGGTGGTTCATTGCCTTTAAAGCAGTATTCTTTAAGTGGGTAATTATGCTTATCATCATGCAATGTGATTGATAATTTATATGGTGTAGGATCAATAATATACCGTGTATTTTTTACAGAACCGATATTTATTTTTTGATTAAAAGTTGGATTGAGTTCTGTTCTAAACTCCATAATAAATTCTTCAATGGCTTTTTCCCCAATCAGTTCATTGCTTTTGATTAACATATAATTGTTTGTATATAAAACAATACGACTTAATCCTATTGAAAAATATGCAATGAGAAGAAGCATCATAAAAATAAAAATTAAATAAGTGAGCATTTTTTTAGTTTTACGATAACGAAAGGTATGACGTTGTTGTTCAATATCGCGAGCATAAAATGAATCAATTATGATGAGTGCTAAAGGTGCCAAAATGATAATGCACAAGACATAGCTTAAAGTGCGGCTTAGCGTTATATGAAAAAAAGTAAATTCGTATTGATTACCCAAAGGTGTGATATAAAAGATCAATATAGCAAGTATGATACTGATGATAATAATTGGAATAATTTTTTTTCTATTATTTTTCATTTTTATATGGAACATTAAGTTTAATTCATTTTATGCCAGAGATGAATAAAAAAGTGAGGACAGCGTTTCGTGTTTAAAATATATAAAAAATCCCCGCACTAAGCGAGGATTTTTTATCTCAGTATTTAATTAAAAATTAAACACGTTCGATAATCGTCGCGATACCTTGACCCAAACCGATACACATCGTTGCAAGACCGATTTGCGTATCTTGCTGTTCCATTACGTTCAGTAATGTAGTCGTGATACGTGCACCAGAACAACCTAATGGGTGACCAAGAGCAATCGCACCGCCGTTTAAGTTGATCTTGTCTTGCTTGTCATAAATGCCTAAGCCTTTCATAACAGACAAGCCTTGAGCAGCAAAGGCTTCGTTTAACTCGAAGGTTTGGATGTCAGCAATGCTCAAACCAGCACGTTTAAGCGCTTTCTGAGTTGCAGGAACAGGACCATAACCCATGATCGCAGCTTCACAACCTGCAACCGCCATAGAGCGGATGACAGCACGTGGCTTAAGACCTAAAGCTTGAGCACGCTCAGCAGACATCAACAACATTGCAGATGCACCATCAGACAATGCAGATGAAGTTGCAGCCGTTACAGAACCACCTTTAGGGTCAAATACAGGACGTAAAGATTTGAACGCTTCAATGTTGGCATCTGGACGAATCACTTCATCGATATCGCACAGGATTTTGAAGCCATTTTGGTCATGACCTTCAACACCCACGATCTCGTTTTTAAAACGACCTTCCTGAGTAGCAGCCCATGCACGACGGTGAGATTCAACACCAAATGCATCTTGCTCTTCACGGGTAATACCGTTCATACGACCTAACATTTCAGCCGTTAAGCCCATCATGTTAGATGCTTTCGCATAATGCTTAGATGCTTCTGGGTTTAGGTCGATGCCGTGCATCATGCCTACGTGACCCATATGCTCTACACCACCGATAATGAAAACATCACCTTGGTTCGTCGCAATTTGCGCAGCAGCAGTGTGGATCGACTGCATAGAAGAACCACAAAGACGGTTAACAGTTTGACCTGCAACAGTTTTTGGTAAATCTGCCAATAACGCAATGTTACGACCAATGTTCATACCTTGTTCTAAGGTTTGGTTTACACAACCCCAGATCAAGTCTTCAACTTCATTTGTATCAAACTGGTTACGAGCAACTAAAGCACGAACCAATTCAGCAGATAAGCTGTCAGCACGTACATTGCGGAACATACCGTTTTTGGTTTTACCCATTGCAGAACGTACGCCATCAACGATGACAACGTCACGTGGATTTAAAGTAGCCATTCACGTTGCTCCTTAACCGTAGAATTTTTTGTTGTTTGCAGCCATGTCACGCAACATCTGTGGCGCTTCATAAGCCTTACCTAAGTGTGCGTATTTGTCGCAAAGTGCAACGTATTCAGCAACACCTGTTTGGTCGATGTAACGCGCAGGGCCGCCACGGAATGGAGGGAAACCTACACCCATGATCATCGCCATATCTGCTTCAGAAGCAGTTGCAACAATGTTGTCTTCTAAGCAACGAACTGTTTCGTTACAGAAAGTCAGCATCATACGGTCAATGATTTCCTGAGCATCAAACTCACGCTTTTCAGCAGTTGCCATGGTTGCAACAAGTTCATATGCAGTTGGATCAACAACTTTTGCTTTTTTGCCTTTACGATCAAGCTCATACTTATAGAAACCAACGTCATTCTTTTGACCAAGACGTTTGTTTTCGTACATGATTTCAATCGCGCCTTTATAATCAGGCTTCATGCGGTCAGGGAAACCTTCCGCCATAACTTCTGCACCGTGTACACCTGTATCGATACCAACAACATCGATCAAGTATGCAGGACCCATAGGCCAGCCGAATTTTTCCATAACTTTATCGACTTGCTGGAAGTCAGCACCGTCTTTAAGTAGTAGGTCAAATGCACCGAAGTAAGGGAACAATACACGGTTTACAAGGAAGCCCGGGCAGTCATTTACAACGATTGGTGTTTTACCCATTTTCTGAGCAAGAACAACAGTGGTCGCAATCGCTTCTTCAGATGTCTTCTCACCACGGATCACTTCTACCAACGGCATCATGTGAACAGGGTTAAAGAAGTGCATACCCACAAAGTTTTCTGGACGTTGTAATGCATTTGCAAGACGAGTGATTGAAATCGTAGAAGTATTTGAAGCAATAATCGTGTTTTCACGGACTTTGCTTTCTGTATCTTTTAATACAGCTTCTTTGATTTTAGGATTTTCAGTCACTGCTTCAATAACGATATCAACTTCTTTGAATTCGTCATAGCTTAAAGTAGGACGGATACGAGCAAGGGTTTCACCCATTTTCGCAGCAGTCATTTTTTTACGTTCAACTTGTTTGGTTAACAAGCCATTCGCTTCACTCATACCCAATGCAAGTTGTGGATTACCAATATCTTTCATGATAATTGGTGTGCCTTTACTTGCTGCTTGATAAGCAATACCGCCACCCATGATACCAGCACCTAATACAGCTGCTTGGTTGACAGGATGTGCACCTTTTTCATGTTTTTTAGATGCTTTTTTCACAATTTGGTCATTGATGAATAAACCAATCAACGCACCTGCTTGTGGCGTAATCGCTGCTTTAGCAAACGCTTGAGCTTCAAGTTTCAAAGCTTCATCACGTTTTTGGCTTACACCTGCTTGAAGTGAATCAAGAAGAAGTTTCGGCGCAGGGTATTGTGCAGGGTTTGCTTTAGCAAGAACTACACCTTTAGAAGAGTTAAACGCCATCATCTGTTCAAGCATGTCTAATTTAACAGGCTCTAATTTTTCTTGACGTTTTGCTTTCCAGTCTAAACGACCAGAGATTGCTTGTTTAACAAGATCAATCGCAGCGTCTTGTAATTTGTTCGCAGCAACAACCGCATCTACAGCACCATCTTTCAGCGCATCTGCAGGGCGTTTGTTTGCAGAAGTCGCAATCCATTCAACAGCATTATCGATACCGATTAAACGGCTTAAACGAACCGTACCACCGAAACCAGGAATGATACCAAGTTTAACTTCTGGAAGACCTACTGTTGCCGCATCTGACATCACACGATAGTCACATACTAAGCACATTTCAAAACCGCCGCCCAATGCAATACCATTGATCGCAGCAACTTTAGGAATTTCTAGGTCTTCAAAAGAATTGAAAATTTCGTGAACAGGCATTGCCCATTCTACAATTGCACTTTCGCCCAGTTTGAAATTTTCACCAAACTCAGTGATGTCTGCACCAACGATGAATGTAGATTTACCAGAGGTAACGATTAACCCTTTGATTGAACTGTCAGCTTTAACGGCTGCAATTGCTGCTTGAAAGTCTTCAATCGTTGCACGGTTGAATTTATTAACCGACTCACCTTGTAAGTCAAAGCGGAATTCTGCAATTCCGTCCGAAAGCATTTGGACGGTAATGGCATTGCCAGCGTGGATCATGCCCTGATCTCCTTTTTTGGAGGACTTCTAAATTGATGTTTTGAAGTGTGTATGCATTTCCCGCACACATTTCGACTTCTCTAATCTTACGATAACTATATATAAAAATAACCTAACAAGTTGTATCAAGCCGTGACGCAAGGGTCATCAATTTTTTTAATCGACAACTTTGCTGTAAGCCTTTGAAATTAATGCTTTGCTGGGGTTTTTTACATAAGTAACTAAAATGTATATCTTTAATAACAGGTTCTATATTTGTTTTTTTATAAAATTTATTCAGTTGTAGATTGGTGAGTCATAATCTTTTTCGTCATTTAGGTCAATTGATGGATTATTTAAGGTTATTTTTAATAGTTTTTAAAATAAATGAATCTTTTATTGCTTATTGGTGTGATTAATATCGCATAAAATAATCTATCCAAAGCAAACAGCACTCGGTATTTTCAAAACGATACAGTTCGGTACACTTATCTGAAAGCATTGAAATATGGATATGTTGTTTTGCCAAGAGTGTGCAGATATCTATAAATTTGGTTTGTTGCAACGGAAATGAGAATAAAATGAAAGATGATTGAATTTAAAGATTTTTCATTCAAATTATTTTGATAGATGAAACACTCGAAATGGTATTTTTAACAAATCTAGACTTGAGCTTCGTGCTTTATTTTCATAATTTAAAAACATAATGAATAATGCTGTTAGGAAAATAGAATGTTTAAAAATTTAGCCTCAGAAATAATGGGTATGAGTGATATTGGGACGATTATTGAGCCTCAGGATTTTAATAAAACAGATATAGATGATTATATTTTCCATGAGGATAATGAAAAAATATTCTTTGTCATTAAAAGTAAAACAGATGAATATTGCTTTACCAATGTTGCATTTATGCACCTTGATGGTAAAAGTGCTATTAGCAAAAAACGTATGTTATACCGTTATTTATATAAACATAATCCAATTAAAAATGTGCTTTTGGAAACAGCAGGTAGTGTGGATTTAGATGCGGAAATCAAGTTTCAATTGGGTGAACAACACTTCTCTATAGATATTGATAAAAAGCAAATTGAAAAAATTCGTGATTTATACAAAGCATTATTTAGCATGGGTGAAGCATTTAAAGAGATTAATCGTAAGCGTAATATTTTGCTGCAAAGCAATGAAAATGTTCAAAAAATGTTTAATTTGCGTGAGTTAAGTGAAGCCGCTATTTTGAATTTACCGGAAATTATCAATCAAACAGCGCAGCAAGTTGAAGATTTTGCTAACCAAAGAATAAAAGAAATTGAACATTATGATTTTTCTGAAATTTTTGAGCGCTATTTAAAAAATTGATCTATAGTGATGACGCCCGAAAGGGCGTTTTTTTATCAATAAAATTAATCCATGATAAGTTTATGGGATTTGGTTAGAATGTAGCAGTAAACTTACAATTTTGATTGGATCATTAAAAAATGCAGAAATTTCATTCTAAAATTGATTGGTGGATTTTAGGTTTTGTGATTGCCATGACTGGTTTATTGGTTCAGTTATTATTCACCATGTATGCCAAAGGTACGATGGAAGAATATCCTGAACATACAATGGTTTATATTTTTACAATTGCTGTTCTTTGGTGGCCAGTGTTTAGTACAACTTACGCAATTGGCAATAATACGCTGACCATTCGGAGTATGTTTTTAAAATGGGTTATTCCATTGGAAAATATTAAAACAGTATCTAAAACGAACAATTCTATTTCTTCCCCCGCTTTATCTTTAGATCGTTTAAAAATTGAATATTTAAAAGATGGAAAAATGAAACAAATTTTGGTTTCTCCAAGAGATCAGCAGGCCTTTCGTCAGACAGTAGAAGTAAATAGTTCTCAGATTTAAATAAACAGATAATAGTGATCGTTTGTAATAAATATTTTAGAATCATCATAAGACGTGAATTATACGGGTATTGAAAGTGCCTTCTCGCTTTGGAAGAAGATTGAGATGATAGGGCTTTTATGTTTTATGGTTTTAAAATATTTATAAAAGAAACCTAAAGTACAAGGCCTAACTGAGACGAGAATTTCGTGAAATTTACTTTAATAATCAACTAAGTGAAAATAAAAAAACAGTGAAAATTTAAGCGATTTACACTTGTGATTTCATGAAATATTGGTTAATAATGATTCAAAACAAATAGTACAGTGAATGTATATAATGAAAAAAACAATATTTTTTGTAATCAATGCTTTAATTTTAACAGCTTGTGGTGGTGGATCGGATGATTCATCTGTTTATCAACCACCCGCTAAAATATATGCTATAGATACTTTTAGTGGTGAATACGATCTTACATCATTATTAGTTTTCTCAGCAGTTTATACAAATTATAAAATATATAACTTTGATTCAAATAAGGATTTTTTTGTAAAATATAGTGATAGACCTGTTTTTAAAACAGAAGCATTACGAAATTTTGTTACACAAGAGAATATTTCTACAATTGTGCCTCCTCAAATGGAAAGCTATCAGTTTTTAATAGGGGAAAAAGTCAATTTTGATGAAGAAACTCTACGATATACGGCTAGTAATTATATTGCATTTAAACCGTTAGTCTTGTCTTGGAAATATAAGAAAATTGATGTTTCAGGTCAACTCATTGAAAGTGATAAAAATAATCCAATGCATATGATTAGAAAGAGCCCAAATGCTGAAGTGTTTGCAGCAATTCTGGGGGGAGGTTATGGTACATCTAATATATTTCCTGAAGGATCAATCTGTTGGCAAAAGCAAACAGCCCAAAGTAGTCAAGAATATATTGAGTTTTACCCAGAAAAGATTATTCGCCATGTGAGAGAGGATTCTGAAATCCAAAGGTCTGGTCTATGGAACAAAGTAAGTTGGGTCGAGTTTAAAATAGATATTAATGAGCCTGAAAGAGCAAATGTAAAACTCATTATTGACGATAAGATTTATTGGGGATTTTATCATCCGCTAAATGAAACATTTATAATTGAACCTAATCAATTGAGTTGTGATTATATGAACGAAATCGCTTTTAAAGCAGCGATGTTCAAACCTGATGTGCTATCAGAGTTAAGAAAGATAGAATTATGGGAAACTTGGGCTACGATATATTTAGACGACTAGTTTATAACTAAAATATTCTTATTGAAGAGTAATTTTATGAAAATGAGTGGCTCATAAAGGCAGTAGAAACTAATAATATTTAAAAATTGAATCACTCATAGACTTGAAAAATGGATGATCTAACTACATCATCCATTTATAGTCCAAAGTTAAAAGTCTACTGTGAACGAAAACGCACGTGAAAATATCGAAAAGATTCTAGCCAATATGACGACTTTACCTGGTGTGTATAAAATGCTGGGAAAAGAGGGCGAATTATTATATGTCGGAAAAGCCAAAAATCTAAAAAATCGCGTACTGAGTTATTTTGTCAAAACCATTGAACATCCGAAAACACAGGCTTTGGTTGCACGTATTTATAATATTGAAACCCTTGTCGTCCGTTCTGAAACGGAAGCTTTATTACTCGAACAGAATCTAATAAAACTGCATCGTCCGCCTTATAATATTATGCTTCGGGATGATAAATCCTACGTCTATATCTTTGTTTCTGCTGATAAACCTTATCCACGTATTGCTTCAGGGCGAGGCAAAGGCAAACATCAAGTGGGTAAGTTTTTTGGACCCTATCCAAGTGCTTACAATGCAAGAGACACGCTTTTAGTTCTACAAAAATTATTTAATGTCCGCCAATGTGAAAACAGCTATTTTTCACAGCGTAAACGTCCTTGTTTGCAATATCAAATTAAACGCTGTGCTGCGCCGTGTGTCGGTTTAATTTCACCTGAAGCTTATAACGAAGATGTGCAAAACTCGATTCGTTTTTTAAATGGTGACACCAAAGAACTGAATCAGGAATTGATTCAGAAAATGGAACAGGCTGCGGAAAATTTAGAATTCGAAAAAGCAGTTTTTTATCGTGATCGCATGGCTTTGTTACGTGATGTCCAGTCACAACAAGCGATTTATAAGCTCAAGGGTGAAGCCGATATTATTGCGATTGCTTACCAAGCAGGTGTGACTTGCGTACAAATAATGTATGTGCGTAATGGGAAAATGCTGGGTGGGAAAAGTTATTTTCCAGATATGTTAGGCGATGACTTGGGACAAATGTTATCTGATTTTATTGCTAATTTTTATTTTCAGGTGGCAGATGAAGTTCCAACTGAACTTATTGTCAATGTTGATGTTTCAGATCGTAAAGAGTTAGAAGAAGCACTTCATCAACAGTTTGAAAAGAAAATTCAGATTAAGCATAAAGTTCGTGAAACACGTGCAGAGTGGCTTGAATTGGCTGAAATGAATGTGCAGCATGCAATTAAAGGTAAACTCGCCAATCATCTAGAATTAAATGAGCGTTTTCATCAGCTTGAACAAGTCTGTGGTCGTCCTATTGACAGTATTGAATGTTTTGATATTTCACATACTATGGGCGAAGCGACTATTGCATCATGTGTAGTATTTGACGCTGGCGGGGCACGTAAACGTGATTATCGTCAATTTGCGATTGAAGGGATCACAGGCGGTGATGATTATGCGGCAATGCGCCAAGCACTAACTCGTCGCTATAAAAAAGCCATGTTGCCAGATTTATTACTGATTGATGGTGGTAAAGGGCAACTCCACATGGCAATGGAAGTGATGCAAGATTTAGGTCTAGAAGCATTTATGGTCGGTGTGTCTAAAGGAGAAGGGCGTAAACCCGGTTTAGAGACTTTACATTTTACCGATGGCACAAAAATTCAATTGCCCGAAGACAACAAAGCCTTGCATTTGATCCAACAGGTACGTGATGAAGCACATCGTTTTGCAATTACTAAACATCGTGCAAAACGAGATAAACGCCGTGGTGGTTCAGTATTGGAAGCAATTCCAGGCTTAGGTCCGAAACGTCGTCGTGACTTACTGACGCATTTTGGTGGGATTCAGGGTGTACTCAAAGCTTCTGAGAATGATTTAAAAATCGTTCCTGGTTTAGGTGATGTCATGGCAAGGACTATTTATAAGGTTTTACATGAGTGATGATTTTTGATCAATAATATTTTTACGCAGCATTATTTCTTAGTTTTATAAAAGACAGCATTATTCAGCGTGGTTGGGAAGACCTCTAAATTTTAAAATGTATAACATTTAGAAATCATCTATTTGCCGAAATGATCACTGACGCATGAGTCACCGATCATTTTCATACAGCTTCAAATATGAAACAGTAAGCCAAAGATAGGGAATCAGGGTAAGTCATGTCATTAGAACCATTATTTCAAAAAATTGAACACAGCGAACAGATTGATATCCCGCAAGGATGGTTACAAGGCCGTACTATTTTTGGTGGTCTTGTTGCAGGAATGCTCATTCACAAGGCTGTGGTAACGGTTAATGATTCATTCAAAAAGTTGCTCAGTTGTAGTGTGACTTTTGTTGGACCTGTAGAAGAAGCTCCAGTGAAGTTGACTGCTGAAATTCTAAGACAAGGTAAGTCGGTCACCACAGTTGAAGTGAGACTTTGGCAAAATGAAGCCGTACAAAGTATTTTGATTGCGAGCTTTGGTAGCCAACGAGATTCTAAAATACAGGTGGCTTTAGAGCCTCAAGCACCTGATTTTCCACCTTTAGATCAAATTAATATTCTGCCTAAATATTTACCCTTTCCAGAATGTGTAAAAAATTTCCAACTGGCTTGGACGGAAGGCAATTATCCAATGTCAGGTAGTAAGCAGCCAGATTTTGCAGGATGGTGTCGTTTTGACCCTGAGTTACATGCCAATCGGGAAATGAATGTTTCAGATCTTATGACTTTAATGGATGTTTGGCCACCGGGTGTGTTACCTATGTTTCGCAAGCCTGCACCCGCAAGCACATTGACATGGCAATTAACATTTATTCATCCTTTACAGAGTCAATTGAATGATTGGTTTAAGTATCAGGTGATTACAGATTTTGCCGAATATGGTTATGCCACGGAACATGCATATTTGTGGGATGAACAAAACCGACTGATCGCGATTGCAAGACAAACGGTTACTGTATTTGCCTAGTCGACAGTTTCCTGTGAATCGTATAAAGTATTAACGAAATTGAGCATGACTCTAAACTACATTTTGCCTGAAATCAGGTAGAAAGGGGACACACTGGCGATGTCTATGACTACAGGTCGTATTCTGAATATTCCAAATATCTTGACGCTCGCTCGTATTGCGTTAATTCCAGTTTTTTTAGTGATTGCATACTGGCCACCAGCGATCGGTGTTGGTGGGCATGAGGGGGGGATGACACGTCATTTTATCCTCACTGCTATTTTTGTTGTAGCAGCGATCACAGATTGGTTTGATGGTTATCTGGCAAGAACACTGAACCAGACTTCAGCTTTTGGACGTTTCTTAGATCCAGTTGCAGATAAATTAATGGTGACTGCTGCGCTTATCGTTTTGGTGCAATGGCAACCGTCAATTACAATGGCTTTTGCGGCAATTGTCATTATTTCTCGTGAAATTACGGTATCCGCGCTTCGTGAATGGATGGCAGAATTGGGCGCACGTACCAATGTTGCAGTATCTACAGTGGGGAAATATAAGACTGCATTCCAAATGATTGCGATCACTGTATTTTTATTGAATTGGCAACCGCTTGAAATATTAGCGTACGGCTTACTTTATACCGCTGTTATTTTAACATTATGGTCGATGTTTATTTATTTAAGAGCCGCTTGGCCATATTTGAAACAGCCTTAATTCATTTGAAATTTTAGTCATTTTTAGAGAAAGCCTTTCCTTAGAGAAAGGCTTTTTTCTATGAAAATTTTTATTAATTGATGTTACGCACTTAAAAATATTAATCCGTTTTTTAAGTTTTTTGACGGAGTTTTACATCAATAGCTTTAATTTAGGGGTTAGCCTTCGACAAAAGTACCCAAAATCATTGTCATCCGCAGAACTCGTCCACGTCCTTCAAATTATTGAATGTGTCGCAGAAACATCCCCGAATAGAATGAATCTTACCTCAAACAATTGCGAATGACTTTATCGCGTATCCACATTCTTCGAGATACAAAGTGTGATTTAGATATTACGGCGTAACATCAGTTATTAAGCAGCAAAGTTTATTTCTAAGATCTTTATTCGCTTTATGAAAAGAGCCGCATGATCCATTTCTCAACTATGCGTTTCTTCTTCTGCATCATCTTCGAATGTTTTGGCAATTTTATCGATATTTAAACTCTTTGCCATCGCATCAAACATTTCTTTATAAGCACCATCTTGATGATAAAGCTCATGATGTTCGCCGTGCTCTACAATACGTCCTTCTTTCATCACATAGGTATAATCGGCATCAATAATTTGCGATAAGCTATGTGAAATCATGATCACGGTACGACCTTGTTTGATTTCATCCAAACTCTGCTTAATTTGTTCGGCAGCAATCGCATCAAGGCTTGCTGTAGGCTCGTCTAAGAAAATAATCGGTGGGTTTTTTAAGAACATGCGTGCTAAGGCAATGCGCTGCTGTTGACCACCTGAAAGCATTAATGCATCTGCTTCATAGGCTTGCGGTAGTTTTAAAATTTGCTCGTGAATATAGGCTTTCTTGGCTGCTCGCATGACTTCCTCTACACTGGCATCCTTTTTGCCATAACGAATATTTTCAAATATGGTGCCTTGAAAAATATGATTTTTTTGTAAAACCAAACCAATATGTTCACGTAAATATTGAGTGTCAATCTCTTGTATATCGACTCCATCCAATTGGATTAAGCCAGAGTCAGGTGCATAAAATTTATCTAATAAACTGATTAATGTGGATTTTCCAGCTCCAGACAAACCCACCAAAGCGGTAATTTTATTGGGACGAATACACATATTAATTTGATGTAAAGCTTGATACTCATTGGGATAAGTAAAATTCACATTTTGAATTTCAAAATGACCGAGAATTGGTGGCTGATCGGTACCACTGGTTTCAATCTCATGATCTGCTTCTAAGATGGTGAAAAAGCTTTCTGAGTAAATCATGGCATCATTCACTTCATCATAAATACGATGTAAAGAGCGAATGGGTGCAGAAACATTATTAAATAAAAGAACATGATACATAATCATGCCAATACTCATTTGCCCATCTAAAACAAAATAAGCTGTCAGAATGATGATCAATACAATACCAATTTGCTCAATAAAACTTTTTACACCATCGAATACGAAACTGGTTTGACGGGTTTGCATTTGATTATCGGTTAATTCTTTTTGTAGTTTGAGCTGTTTTTCGGCTTCAATGGATTCACGGTTAAACGATTTAATCACCGTAATTGAGTTGATAATCCCTAAGATCCCTTGGCTTTTCTTTTCCCGACCATCACGTAAATTTCTGCGCCACCCACCCAGTTTTTGCGCTTGTTTATAGGTTAGCCAAAAATAAAGTGGCACGATGGCTGTTGCCACTAAACCGACCCAAAAGTTGGCATAGTACATTAACGCTAAAGCAACGATTGCACTGGTAAATAAAGGGAAAATATCAATAAAAAATATTTGAACAAGACGTGTTAATGAGCCAATGCCTCGGTCTATACGTGTTTGTAATTTACCAGCTTGGTTTTTATCATCATTAAAAAAGGCGAGGTGGTAGGTCAGAAATTTTTCAATAATGTTTTGTGCAAGGTCTTGAGAGATAAAAATTTTAAGTTTCTCACCATAAAATTTCTGTCCAAATTGTACAAAAGCATTCAAAATTTCCTTAACCAATAATATGCTCGTAATGGTAATAAGAATATGCCAACCTTGTGCTAAACCTTGACCTGCTTCAACAAGTTTATTAATGCTATCAACAGCATACTTGAGCGTTAACGCATTCACTTGGGCTGTAAGCGAACCAATTAAGGTTAGAATTAAAGTCGCAACCACTAACCAACGGTAAGGTTTAACGAAGGGGCGGAGTTTCTGGAAAAGTTGCCATAAATTCATAAGCGGTTGTTTTTATTGTGAAGATTCATTGAGTCTATGCCTGATTGTAAAAAGTCACAAGCAGCTACAATGTGTTGAATTGTGACTGACAATCAAATGAATCAGGCTCAATCTTGTTGATTAAAATAATCTTGTTAAATATCACTCTTAATGAGCATAGTTATCCATAAGCTCATTGTTATTTTTAATTAAAATTTACTCAGCAATATCACTTGTTTCTTATCTTTATTTCATCCATTGTTTGAGTAATCCAATACTAAAATCGTGTTATGAATTTAGAATTATTTGAACCTGAAGCCCATGAAAATGTATTGCCCTGTGATGGGGTGGTGAAGGACTATGGCTTAATTTTAGATACGCAACAAAGTCAACAATATCTTGATTATTTTCTAAAAAATTTAGCATGGCAACATGATGAAGTATTTTTACATGGTCAATATTATAAAACGGAGCGTCAAGTCGTTTGGTATGGCGATGACAATTATCAATACCACTATTCAGGTATGGCAAAACAAGCACATGTTTGGAATCCTGCATTGTACAGGCTCAAACAGCACATCGAAAAACTCACAGGACATGCTTATAATTCTTGCCTCGCCAATCTGTATGAAAATGGTACGCAAGCAGTTGGATGGCATAGCGACGATGAACCTTCATTGGTTTCACCACAAGATCAAGAGGTTGTCATTGCCTCGCTCAGTTTAGGGGCAATTCGGAAATTTAGTTTTAAACATAAATGGAAAACTGAAAAAGTCGATTTACTTTTACACAGTGGGCAATTGATTGTGATGCAAGGGCAGACGCAATATTATTGGAAGCACATGCTCGCTAAATCCACACGAGTGATTGAACCACGTGTGAATTTAACATTCCGTTATTTCCATCCACATTCATAAGAGGTCTCAGCCTTTATTTAATGGATAAAGCTTGTCATCAAACTGTTCGAGTTTTGGAAATTCTAAGGGTTGGAGCTGTTCTAAACCTTGTAAATGTTGTTGATAATCCACAATCATCTTCTTGCGAGCTTCATCGCTAATGTAAGGCACGTGGTACGCTGCGAAAGAGGGTAGAACATCGAAACCTGCATATGCCAGCGTTCCGCGTTGTACAGGCAGCAATAGCGTTTCAATTGAACCGTGAATGGCATTTTCACCAAACATATGTTCACGACCACCTAAGGTAAAACACAGCATGGCTTTTTTACCGACCATACCGCCGTGATTATAAAAGCGCTTCCCACCGTAAAAAATACCCGATACAAAAACACGATCAATCCAGCCTTTCATGATTGCAGGAACAGAAGTCCAATACATTGGAAAATTTAAAATGAGCAAATCTGCTTTTTGTACTTTTTCAATTTCGATTTGAATGTCATCTGCAAGTAAATGATTTTTAGCGGCATTACGTTGTTCTAAAGCATAGTTTAAATATTCAGGATTCCCCAATTCACGAAAGTCTTCACGCGATGCAACAGGGTTAAAATTCATTTCATATAAATCGGATACTTCAACATGGTGACCTAAGCGAGTGAGTTCATCTATTGCGGTCTGTTTTAAGGTATCTGTAAATGACTGTGGCTCAGGATGTGCATGAACGATTAATATATTCATTGGAATAATTCTCTACATTGTTAGAATTTTATCTGTGGAATCCACAAGATCATTATTGTCGCTGTTTAGAATTATTCAGGATCAAACTATAAAAACCAATTACTCAAATTTAATTTCTGTGGTCTTAAAAGTAAACAAAGCCGATTTTAAAATAATAAAAAAGCCCATCATCACAGCATGGGCTTTTCTACTCTCTGAGGAAAATTGTCTTCGCAAAGACAATTCTAAACACGGATGGCGTCTGAAGAACAGAATCATATTATGAGAATAATATAGTTTATACAATAGTCAGAAAGGTTATAAATTGTAAAATTATCAGTAATACTCAATATTTAAAGCAACTTTATCATCAATGAGACATCGTATTAACTAACAATAGATTGCAGAGCTGACAGTTGATGATTCTCAGATAAAGCTTGGTAACGCTTTTCAATTTGAGCTGCCGAATCTTCTAAAGTTTCAATGAGTTTTTGGGTGTTTAAAAACTCAAAACGATTTTTTGATGCAAGAACGGTTAATGCAAGCGGTGCTTCTTTATTTGAAAATTTCACAGGAATAGAAAGACCCGATACGTTTGGATCAAGCTCACCTTGTGAAAAATAAAAGCCTTGCTTCTTGATTTTTTTCATTTTGTTGACGAAAACTTCTTCATTTTCGGCGAAACCAACATTGTTTAATTGAGACTCAAAACGCATGTAATAGTCATGAATTTTTTGTTTAGGTAAATGTGCCATGATGGCTTTTGGCGAAGATCCCATAAAAACAGGACGAGGGCAGCCACGGCCATAAGATAGTAATGTTTCATTACGATAAATTTCATGATGAATATCAATACAATAATCATCGTTTAATTGGGTCAGTAAACAGCACAATTCAGTACGTTCTGAAATTGCTTGCATGAAAGGTTTGCTGATCTGAACCAATGGATCGGTTGTTCTAGAAATATAATCCATCACAGCAATTTTAGGTCCTAAAGTATAGTCACCTGATGTACCACTGAGACGTTGCAAAATATCAGCAGAAACTAATTCTTTAAGATAACGATAACTGGTCGGTTTGGATAAACCGAGCTCATCACAAATTACATCAACATTAATTATAGGGCGAGACACCGAAAATAAATCTAACACGGTGAGAATTTTGCCAAAACTAGAAAGCGCCATTGATGACCTACTCAATTAGTGAGAATCAAAAAATAAGAATTAATGTTACTTTATAACAAATTGCTCAAAAAAAAACAGTGCATTTTTCATTGCAATTACGGTTTGTCTGAAAATAAGTCATAAATTGGCTCTTTTGAGAAAAATATATAAAATAATTTAAATTAATTAATTTTAGTTTGGATATATTATCAATATAAGATTTTTTTATTGACTAAACTTGGTTTTTTTGAAAAAATTACTCATATGAATATCTAATAGTGAAAGTGATTTCTCCATAATTGCATAATATTTCACCATTTTATTCTGTAATCTTGTTCTTTAGAACTGCATTTACGACGAATTTGCAGGATTCGCTGCTTTATTCTCAAGCATCTATTTTTTGATTATTGACTCCACTGTTTAGCGATTGAATGGTGCGATTTTTTGGTTTCTAAAATAAGTATTGTTTCAGATAGTTTTGATTGAAATATATAATTTTTATTAAAAATCAAAATCTTAATTTGTAATCGTACCTAAAGTGCAACAAGAGATAAATCATATCATTTAGGTATTTTCGAGAACAGCTCATGTTATTAACCAAACATCTATTGGCACTCCGACCCAATAAAATGGATTGGATTTTTGCGACTAAAACATTCATTGCAGGGATGTTAGCGCTCTATATCGCTTTTGAGCTCAATCTCAGCTATCCAATTTGGGCGATAGGGACAGTTTTTGTGATTGCCCATCCTTATTCAGGTATGACTGCATCGAAAAGTATGTATCGGATACTGGGGACTTTGTTTGGGGCGATTTTTGCAGTTGCGGTCATGCCTTATTTGGTTAATACGCCGTGGTTATTTAGCTTTGTTTTGGCGAGTTGGGTCGGAGTCTGTTTGTATATTTCTTTGCTAGATCGATCACCGCGTAGTTATGTGGTGATGTTAGCAGGCTATACCGCCGTGATTATTTGTTTTAATTCTGTTTTTTATATAGATACAGTGTCCATTTTCGATATGGCTTTGGGGCGTTTTATCGAAATTTCTTTGGGTGTTGTATGTAGTGCAGTTGTGACATCAACCATTTTTCCAATGCATTTGGGACCAGTGGTGCAAATGCGAGTATCTAAAACATTACAAGATACGCAGCAAGTTTTTGACCTGATTTTATCGGATCAAAATCACCAAGATAACTATACTCAGTTATTGGCAAATATCACCCGAGATACCTCTGATATTCATGCCATGGCAGAGCATTTAAGTTATGAGAAATCAAAATTTAAAGGCATGACCAAACCCTTACAAGAGCTTTTACACCAAGTCACGATGTTGATTGCAAATTTGGTGGCGATGTCTGAGCGAATTAAACAACTCGACCAAATTGATTCGAATTATCGTCAGTATTTACAAGATTTACATCACCATGTTGATCATTTTTTGGATGATAAACATGTCATACATGAAAGTGAATTGAGGCATCTTCCTGCGCATTTTGAACAGCAATTTAACCTGATTTTGCAACATGCAACGTCAGAACAACGGGTAATTTTGGGTGGACTTAAAATGGATATTCGACATTTTATTCAAAATTTCCGTGCTGTGAAATTAATTTGGCAACGTATTCAGTTGGGTGACAATATTTTACCTGAATCAATCACCCCTTTAACAACAACGTATCCGAGTTTACACCGTGATTATGGTGTCGCCGTTCGAGGTGGACTTTCTGCATTTTTAACCATTCTTATTGCATGTGCTTTTTGGATATTAAGTGGTTGGCACTATGGATTCATGTTGGCTCAAATGGCTGCGATTAGTGCATGTATTTTGACTTTTTTAGATGATCCAGTTCCTGCATTAAAAGTATTTATACGTGCCAGTATTTATGGCTCTATTTTTGTCTTTCTTTACGCATTTGGCATATTTCCGCATGTGACGACATTTTGGGAATTGGCAGTAGTTTTAGCTCCATTTATTATGTTCTGTCTGATGCTATATATGCACCCGCCGTTAAATGGTTTAGGGCTGCCGCTGATTATGTGTACGATCATGGGGCTGAACTTGCAAAATAGATATGCCATGGATCAAATCACTTTTTTTGATGCTTCAATTGCCACGGTGATTGGTCCTATCATTGCTGTATGTATGGTACAGATGGTGCGTTCTATGTCACCTGATATAACCGTGCAACGTATATTAGCGCTACATTACAAAGCCATGCGTATAAGTATTTCTATGCCATATGGCACAGAATTTCGGATTCATTTACGCAGTATGTTGGATCGGATTGGGGTGTTGAATACCAAGTTCATCAAATCGGAACAACTCAAAATCGAGATTAATAAAGCATTAATTGAATCCAGTACGGCAATAGATTTAACGCGCTTACACGAATTGATGAAAAAACTGTCCAAAGAGTCTCCAGTGGTAGATTCAATCAATCGCTTACAGAGTCAGTTGAATCAATGGTTTATTTTCAAAGAAAAAAATCAAAGTGATCCAGAGGTATTGTCAACCTTATTGCTTTTATTTGAACAAATTAATCAGCAAGTACAAAGTTTAGGTGATGAAGACATTCGTCATCGTATCGAAATTTCTGTGAACAATATTCGTAATAGTATTTGCCATATTTCGACAGCAGATACTCAACTTTCAACACTATTACTTGGAACAAAATAATGGGCGAACTCAATGTATATGGTGTTTATGTTCCCATTTTTTTAGTCCAAGCCATTTTGGCATTTGTGCTTTGGAAAATTCTTTGTTTGGGTACAGATCGTTTGATTGAAAATGAATGGATTGCATTACCCAGTATTTTTAATCTTTGCACGTATCTGATTTTATTGTGGTTATGCCATTGGTTGTTTATTTAGCAGTGTCATTTTACACAATTATTAAACCAGTGATGTGAATGTGTTGATGCTTTTGAGCGGAACATTGTGAATTTAAAGTGTCGTGTAATTAAAAAGTATGTGTTGTTTTAAAATTTGATGATTGGATAAGTGAAATGAAAACCTTTGATGTACGTAAAGTGATACGACCTCTTTCGGTGGTTATCGTGGTAATCATCGCGATCTTCTGTGCGATGCATATTTGGAATTATTATAATGCTGAACCGTGGACACGTGATGGGCGTGTACGTGGTGATGTCATTCAAGTGTCTTCTGATATTGCAGGTTTAGTAACTGAGGTTTTGGTGCAAGATAACCAAAGCGTGAAAAAAGGGCAGGTGTTATTTAAAATAGATTTAGCACGCCAAGCATTGGATGTAGAGCAAGCTAAATCTGATTTAAGTAAAGCCAAATCGGGCTTAGCAGAAGCAGAGGCGGGTTTAGCACAAGCCAAAGCCAATGTTGTTAAATCTCAAGCTAATATAAAACTTGCCGATAAAACTGCAGATCGTTATGCAGATTTAATGAATGGTGCGATTTCGAAGAAAGAACAAGATGAAGTTTTTGCGACACGTGATCAATCGCATGCTGAACATGAGCAATTGATGGCTGCGATTGAACAAGCCAATGCAAATATTAAACAGCAAAAAGCATTGGTCGAAGCTGCAACTAGTAGCGTGCATTTAGCGCAGTTAAATATGAATCGTGCTGAAGTGGTTGCCCCTGCGGATGGGACATTGTCTAATTTTGATTTACGTGCAGGGAATTATGTCAAAGTTGGACAAGCTGTTGCTGCTTTACTCGACAGAAAACAGTTGTATGTTGTTGGATATTTTGAAGAAACTAAATTGAATAAAATTCATTTAGGTGATGCAGCAACAGTACAGTTAATGGGTGATTCAGTACAATACAAAGGTCATGTGCAAGGTATTGCATCTGGTATTGAAGATCGTGAACGGACAACTTCATCAGGTCTATTGGCCAATGTAAATCCAACATTCAGTTGGGTGCGTTTGGCACAACGTGTACCTGTAAAAATTGTTTTGGATGATGTGCCGCATGACTCATTGGCATTTGTCGCAGGGCGTACCGTGACAGTACATATTTTGGAAAAACAGAAATAGTTTAAATATTACTTCTTCATCAAATTTTACCCATCGAAAGATGGGTTTTTTATGTGTTTAAATCCGCCATTGCAGGCATATCAATTTCTTTGATACAGGTTGCTTTACTTGTCGCAAGAATAAATTTGATTGCCAAAATGACATCTTGTAAAGGAATTAGTTGTTGATTGGTTGCTAATAAAACCTCATGAATATCAGTATCTATTGCATAATCACTGGCTAAATATCCAAGATTTAATAGACTGATTCCAATGTGATGCTTTCTCAATGTTTCTCGTAATGAGTGCACGATGCCTCTCAATGCAAATTTAGTTGCAGAGAATACAACTTCTTTCCCATTGTGATTATCTAATCCCCATGTAGAACCAATCAAAATAATTTTTGCATTTTGCGACAATTTTAAATTTTTAATGAGTGATTGAATCGCAAGAATACAGGATTGAATATTGATCTGAATTAAATTTGAAATCTCTAAGTCGGAACAATCTTCAAACTCATAATCAACCTCAAATGCTTTGTTTTCCCAAATACCCACATTGTAAATGAGGTAATCAACAGATTGATTTTGAATCTGTTGTTGAATTAAATCTCTGGAAAACTCAGGTTGTGAAAGATCTGCCGAGATCCAATGAAAATATTTTAAATGAGACTGTGGCTGTGAACGAGAAATACCAAAGACAATGTCTTCTGGTTGAGGAATAGATTTTAAAATTGCGTGACCTAAACCTTTACTTACACCATAAATAACATAAGTCTTTGACATGAATATTTCTCAATTAAGGCGTTAATCCTTCAGGATTACGATACCAACTTTCAATAAATAAAGCAGCAGCAATACTGTCCGCAGCTAATTTTTTAGCACGACCTTGGGATTGATATTGTTCCAATTCATCACGTGCTTCACGAGTCGTTAGGCGTTCATCGACCATCAATGTTTCAATATTGGTTTGGTGACGTAAGCGTCGTGCAAATTTACGTGCACGAGTGGATAATTCAGATTCAGAATCATCCATATTGAGTGGTAAACCGACTAAAAATAAATTGGGTTGATGTTGTTTTACGATTTTTAACAGTATATCCCAATTTGGAATACCATCTTTCATTGGGAAAAGGGCAAGCGGTGTTGCACTTTCAATCAGTGATGAACCCACCGCCATTCCCGTTTTCTGTGTTCCAAAATCAAAAGCGATAATCAGTTGTGGTTGTGTTAAATCAGGCATGTCCAATCTCAGAAGATAACCAAGTACGGTCAATGCCTAGTTTACGATATGCAGCATCCCAACGGTCGGTATAAGGCAAATTAAATACCAAATCCATATCTGAATCACAAATCAGCCAATCGCCACGAGAGATTTCATCTTCCAATTGGTTTTTTGTCCAACTGGTATAACCCAGTGCGATTTGATAGCGTCCAACACCTTCATTGTGTGCAATAGCATCTAAAATATCTTTACTGGTGGTAATACAAAGATTTTCACCAACTGCGATTGAAGAGAGCCATGTAGGTTGTCCTGTATGCAGTACAAATCCAGCTTCAGGGCGTAAAGGCCCACCCTCTAACACTTCATGCGGATGTACATGATCTGCTTCTATTTCAAGGTCATTGAGCAATTCTTTGACTTGGAGTCCAGAAGGGCGGTTAATAATAATGCCTTGAGCGCCTTCCTCATCATGTCGTGCAATATAAACTACGGTATGGGCAAAGAAATCATCTGCCATATCAGGTGGTGCAATGAGACAACGGTGTGAAAGAAAGTGTTTGGTCACCTAGGCAGGTCTCCTGATAAATGCATCATTATTGTTAAATTTAGCTTATATTTATCAACATACTAGACTATTCATAAATTACCAAATTATTTTCTTTTTTCAAATTAAATATTTGATATTTCAAACACATATTGCTATGTGTTTTATTTTAAGATCAACGTTGATTTAGAGAGGTTGGAACTTCAATTGACGTAATTGTTTGGCATGTTGCAAGGTGGTTTCACCAATTTCAACCCCGCCTGTCATACGTGCAAGTTCTAAAATTCGTGCATCTTCTTCAAGCTCAATAATGGTGCTACTAGCAGGGTCGGTTTGTAGTTTTTTCACCAATAGATGCTGATCAGATTGTGCTGCGACTTGAGCCTGATGGGTAATGCATAGAATTTGGACATGCTGCCCCAATCCTGCCAATAAGCGACCGACAATTTCTGCTGTTCCGCCACTGATTCCGACATCAATCTCATCAAAAACCAAGACTTCAGCTTCGGTCTTTTCAGCATTCATCACTTGCATAACAAGGGCAATACGTGACAACTCACCACCAGAAGCAACACGTGCAAGGGGCTGAGCAGGAATGCCTTTATTTGCGGTAAAGAGTAATTGAATAAAACTTAAACCTTCTGATGAAACCTGCTCAAGCGGTTCAAATCTAAATTCAAAATAGGCTTCGGGCAGCGCCAATTGTTTGACTTGCTCTGTCAATTGTTTGGCTAAAGGAAGTGCTGCATCGCGTCGAATCTGATCCAGATATTGAGCTTTTTCTAAAAAGGCTTGATGAGATTGTTCAACTTGCTCGGCTAAAGTTTCAGGGTCTTCTAGTTGATGAAGCTGTACTAATTCCTGTTGCCATTGCTCATATTGTTGTTTGAGTTCTTCTGGTTGAATTCGATATTTACGCCCTAAGCGATGGAATACTTCCAATTTAGCATTTAATTCTTCCATGCGTTCAGGGTTAAAGCTTTGACGGTCAATGAACTGTCTTAAATTCGCCGTGGCATCATCAATTTCACTTTGTGCCGTGATCAAAGAATTATAAATTTCTGCAAGTTGTTCACTACGACCTGAATGCGATTCTAAACGACGAATAATCGATGACATTTCTTGGGTAATATTCTGTTCAGATTCATCCAATACATTCAAACCATAACTACAGTCTTGCATGATATGTTCATGGTGACTTAAACGGTCAAATTCTTGTTCAATGTCTTTGTAATCGACTTGAATGATGTCTTCAAGCTCTTCAAGTTGTAAATTTAAAGTTTCAATGCGCTGAATACGATTGGTCTGAGCATCAATCGCTGCTTGGTGGCTACGAATATTTTTTTGCCATGCAGAATAGTGATCTCGAACCTCTTGAGCAGGTTGGTAAAAGTTATGATAGCGATCCAACCAATGCTTTGGATAAGGTGGTTCAAGAAGTTGTTGTTGGCTGTGTTGGCTATAAAGCTGTACCAACAATCGTCCGACTTCTTTTAACTCAGCAAGGCTGCTTGGTCTTCCATTGATCCACGCTTTGCTACGACCAGTGGCAAAAATCACTCGTCTCAGATGAATTTCACCCGATTCATCATCAAGTTCATGCGTTTTTAACCATTCCGCTTCTGGGCTGTGTTCTTGATAGTTAAATACTGCCGTGATATCCGCTTTTTCTGAACCATAACGGACATAGTTAGTGTCGGTACGTTCACCTAAACATGCTGACAAGGCATCTAATAATAATGATTTACCTGCGCCTGTTTCACCCGTCAGGACATTAAACCCCTGATCAATATCAATCGCAAGGTTGTCGGCTAAAGCAAAATTAATCAGATTTAAGTGTGTCAGCATAAACGCATCCAAGCTGCGAACGATGAGGTTCTAAGATAGTGAAGTTTTGTTTTTGTCACAAGTCAGAAAATATTCTAAAATGAGTTAATTTTCAGCATTCCGAATAATTTTAACATGAAAATGAAATTGCCTTTACCTAAGCCACCAGCTAAAGCACAAAAAAAGATGAGTGTGGCTGAGATGAATAAAACATTAGACCAAGCATCTAAAAATTTCCGTGTTGCAATTTTTAAAGGTGATTATGAAGAGGCCTATAAAAAGATTTTACCTGCACATCAGTTATTGCCACAACATCCAAGCATTTTGATGGATTTGGCTTATACCGAATTAAGGTTAAGCAAACTTGAATTGGCTTATGAGCATTATACAAAAGCGATCAAGTATAGTGGTGCCCAAGTGGATACAGGTATTTATGATGGGTTAACCGAAGTATGCCATTTCCTCGGTAAAACAGAAGAATGTGTTCAGATAGGTAGATTAGCCATACAGACAAAAAAACAAATGGTGGCCAATGAGCCTATTCTTAAAACTATCGAGACAGCACCCGCACCATTTAATCCGAATCGCCCCGCTGAAAATATTATTGCATTTTCACTGTTTGGAAATTTGGCACGTTATTGCGAAACATCAATGATTAATGTTGATTTGGTCAAAGAAATTTACCCAGAGTGGACATGTCGTTTCTATGTGAATGAAACCGTCACGGATTTGGTTAAGCAGAGGCTTATAGATAAAGGTGCGCAAGTTGTAGAAGTCAATGAACAACAGAATCAATTGTCGGGATTATTCTGGCGCTTCTTTGTTATGGATGATCCTACTGTTAAACGTTTTCTCATCCGTGATGCAGATTCTTTAGTTTCTTATCGAGAGCGCGCAGTGGTAGATGAATGGTTAGGTAGCAATAAATGGTTCCACACCATGCATGATAGTTATACACATACTGAGCTGATTCTTGCTGGGATGTGGGGAGGTTGTCATGGAGTTTTTGCAAATATAGAACAGTTGATCCATGATTTTATTCAAAAGGGTCAATTTCCAAATCAGCGTGTAATTGATCAGCGTTTTTTACGTTTTGCCATTTGGCCAACATTGAGTCAAAGTGTCATGATTCATGATAGCCAAGGTTTTGATCATGAAGGTAAAAAATTCCATATTCCATCGAAATCCAAAGATTATGAGCTTTTAGCAGACTTTCATGTGGGGATGAATGAAGGTTCAGGCAATATTGGAATGAACGTGGATTTTCCAAAGGGCTCGCAAGTATATTGGTCACTTCTTGATGAATATGGGCAGATTGTTTGTAAATATACTGCTGATGTGACGAATGAACAAAAAATTGTTTTGGATATACCACGATCTTTTGCACGAGAGATTGAAAAACAGCAGTGGAAAATAGAAGTAACATCCACCTGAAAGATAGATTGATTAGTTTGATGGGCAACATTAAACTACATCAAAGATAATTTTTATAAATGCGCATTATCTGGAGATACGCATGTCAACTCAATATGATCACGTTTCTGTGATTAAAAAATCAAATGTTTATTTTGGCGGTTTGTGCGTTAGTCACACGATCCAATTTGAAGACGGAACCAAGAAAACTTTAGGTGTTATTCTGCCAACTGAAGAGGCTTTAACTTTTGAAACGCATGTACCTGAACGCATGGAAATTATTTCAGGTGAATGTCGTGTGAAAATTGCAGATAGCGAAGACAGCGAATTATTTCGTGCAGGGCAATCATTTTATGTGCCTGGAAATAGCCGTTTTAAAATTGAGACAGATGATGTCTTAGATTATGTTTGTCATCTTGAAGGCTAATATATTCATATTCAGACACTAATTTGTTTTGAAAATGAGTACAAAAATTAGCAAAGAAAAGTTAGCCTAAATCGGTTAAACTGAGTAACACATAAAATCCTGTAAAGTTGGCTTTGCAGGATTTTTGCTTTTTATCATTCAAATGTCTTTTAGAGGTCAGTTCATGGCGAAGCCCGAATATTTTTATGGCGTTCATTCTGTGGAGTCGTTATTGGAGTTGGAACCTGAACGTGTTTTAACACTATTCACATTGAAAGGTCGTGATGATCAGCGTTTAAAGCGTATTTTGCAGTTAGCAGAACCATTTGGAATTAGTGTGCAACAGGCAAGCCGTGATGGCTTGGAAAAGTTAGCAGGCTTACCTTTTCATCAAGGTGTTGTTGCAGCGGTTAGACCACAAACAATTTTGAATGAGAAAGATTTAGATCAATTATTAGAAGCAAATCCTCAAGCTTTATTATTGGCTTTAGACCACATTACAGATCCGCATAATATGGGCGCATGTATTCGTACTGCTGCTGCAATGGGTGTTGAAGCCGTAATTGCACCACGTGACCGTTCAGCGAGTTTGACGCCAACAGCACGTAAAGTTGCTGCGGGTGGTGCTGAAAAAGTGAAATTTATCCAAGTGACCAATTTGGCACGTACATTAGAAGAGATGAAAGATCAGTTTAATGTCCGTGTTGTTGGAACAATGTTGGATGAAAAAGCATTACCTATTCACCAGTTTGATTTTACTGGAACAGGTATTTGTCTTGTGATGGGTGCAGAAGACACGGGTTTACGCCCAATTACGCAGTCAAAATGCGACCAAACGGTTTATATTCCAATGTCAGGTAATTTACAAAGTTTAAATGTAAGTGTGGCAACAGGCATGGCACTTTATGAAATTTGTCGTCAACGTCAAACTGACTAATCTGTAGTTAGAAGCTAAGTTTTACAGCTGAGCAAAACCATGATGACCTCCCGTACACTAGGCTATGTTTATGTTGCAATAACCATGTGTATTTGGGGCGGTTTTACGATCACAGCGAGATTGAATGCAGTTTGGCATATTAGTCCATGGGATATCACTGCATTACGTTTTTTATTGGCATTTTGTATTTTAATGCCAATTTTGATTTATAAAAAAGACACCGCATTCTTATTCAGAAAAGAACCTTTTATTTTGGCAATGATCGGTGGCTTAGCATATTGTTTAACGTCTTATAGTGCGTTTCATTTTGTTCCTGCTGCTCATGCAGCTATTTTTTTAAATGGCTGTATTCCTTTATGTACTGCACTGGCAGGTTTTCTTCTCTTTAAACAGCCTTTTGATAAACATACATGGATCAGTTTGATTATTATGTTGTCGGCAATTTCAGCCATGAGTTTCTTAATGTATAAAGAAACTGGTGTTGCATTTGGTTTTGGTGACTTCCTGTTTTTTGTCAGTGCGATTTGGTGGGGATTATTTACCGTTTTACTTCGCCAATGGAAGCTTTCTGCATGGCATTCTATGGCAGGTGTTGCGATTTGGTCTGCTATTATTTATGTACCCATCTATTTGTTATTTTTACCGAAACATTTTGATCAAGCGTCAACGCTACATTTGATCATGCAGACACTTTTTCATGGCATTTTTGTTGTGATTATTGCGACCTTAACATATGTTGAAGCGATTAAACGATTGGGAGCATTTAAGACGGGCAGTATTGTGACTCTTGCACCATTTATCGCAGCAATTATTGCAATTCCGCTATTAAATGAACCTTTAAGTTTAGCAATTATTTGCGGCTTAATTGGTATGGGGGTAGGTGCATTACAACCATGGCGATGGTTTTCACATCGGGACAGTTTAGAAAAAATTTTAGAGCAACAAAACCAAACCAACAAAAAATGAATCGAGAAAAATAGATAGGTGGAAATCTATTTTAAGACCATAACAAGTGACTAATAAAACCGTTATTGCGCTTTTGCAAGGTATTGCTGATGTAACGGTTCAAGTTTGCGATATAAATGCTCAATATGACCATCATTAAGAATGACATCATCTGCAATTTTTAGTTTTTCAGCGCGTGGCATTTGTGCTGCAATAATTTTTTGAATTTGTTCAATCGATTGCCCATCGCGTTGTGATGCACGCAAAATTTGTAAGTCTTCACTGGCATCAATCAATAAGGTTCGTTGCGTTAATTGATGCTGATTGGTTTCAAAGAGTAAAGGGGATACAAGAATGACATACGAACTTGTCGCAGTTTGTAGCTGTTGAATGATGGATTGGCGTATTGCAGGGTGTGTGATTTTCTCAAGTTGATGACGTGCTTGCGGTTGTTTAAAAATATGCTCACGTAAAGCACGACGATCAAGTTCTCCATTTTCAAGTAAAACCCAATCACCAAAACTTTGTTTAATTTGCTCTAAGGTTGGTTGACCTTTTTCGACAATTTCACGTGCCACAATATCTGCATCAACAACAGTTATATCTTGGGTTTCAAACCACTGGCTTGCAGCAGATTTACCGCTACCAATTCCACCCGTTAAACCCAAGATAAATGTCATTGTGTATTCCTTGTATCGGTTTGAATTAATGGCCTAAATAGACTTTCATAATTTGCTCACCCCATAAAAATGCAATCCAACCTGCAATGGCAATATAGGGGCCAAATGCAAAAGGTTGGTTTTCTTTACGAATTTTGAGCAGGATAATACCAATAATTGCACCAACAACCGAAGAGAGTAGGATGACTAATGGTAATAATAATGGCCCCATCCACGCACCGAGCGCAGCAAGTAGTTTAAAGTCACCATAGCCCATTCCTTCCTTGCCTGTTACGATTTTAAATAGGTAATACACAATCCATAAGCATAAAAAGCCAATGATATAACCCCAAATTGCAGAAGAAGGGGAAGTATATAAATGGAAGGTATTCACAGCTAAACCTATTGCAGCCAATGTCAAGGTAAAGCGGTCTGGAAGCAATTGGGTATCAAAATCGATAAAGGTTAGTGTAATCAATATCCATGTGAATAAGACACCAAAAACCATCTGTAAGGTAGGGCCATAAACCGCAACAACAGTTAAAGAGCAAATGGCTGTTAATATTTCTACAAAGGGATAACGGATACTGATTGGGTTTTGGCAAGTGCCACATTTACCACGTAAAGCCAACCAGCTTAATACGGGTACATTTTGATACCAGTGAATTGGCTTACTACATTTTGGGCATGTTGAAGCAGGTTTGCTTAAACTGAGCTTTTCTTCATCGATAATGGCTTGTTCAGGATGAAGGAGCATCTGGCATTCTTCATGCCATTCATTTTCCATCATTTTTGGTGTGCGATAAATCACAACATTCAAAAAGCTACCAATACATAAGCTGAGTACACCAATAGCCATATAGAGAGCTGTTGGTGTTTGAATAAAATAATTAAGTAATTCTTGCATTAAACCACTGAACCCATTTGGAAAATTGGAAGATACATTGCAATGACTAGGCCACCAACGAGTACGCCTAATACGGCCATGATCAGAGGTTCCATCATAGACGTTAGACCGTCAACCGCATTATCCACTTCATTTTCAAAGTGTGTGGCTACTTTATCGAGCATTGCATCTAAAGCACCTGATTCTTCGCCAATAGCGACCATTTGCACAGCCATAGAAGGGAATCGATTGGTTACACGCATTGCAAAATTCAATTGCTGACCTGTTGCAACATCTTCACGAATTTTCATCACGGCTTGTTCGTAGACTACATTATTGGTTGCGCCTGCTGTGGATTCGAGTGCTTCAATCAGGGGGACACCCGCAGCAAATGTGGTGGCAAGTGTACGACTATAGCGTGCAATAATAGCTTTATAGACTAAGTCTCCGAAAATAGGCATTTTCAGAGCTGCTCTATCTAGGAAGTCGCGAAATTTTTTACTGCGTTTTTGAGTCTCAAGGAAAGCTGTGACTAACATTGCAATACCGATAATCAAGATGAACCAATAGCTTTGCATCCAATTAGACATATTCACCACCATTTGGGTAAATGCGGGAAGATCAGCACCAAATGAGCTAAATAAATCTTGGAAAACAGGTACCACTTTAACCATCAAAATAATCGTGACAATTAGCGCAACAATAATTACGGCCATTGGATATTTCATGGCTTTTTTGATTTTCTGTTTAAGTAATTCACTCTTTTCTTTGTAGATTGCAACACGATCGAGCATGGTTTCAAGAGCACCAGATTGTTCACCAGATTCGACTAATGAACAAAATAAGTTATCGAAATATCGTGGATATTTTCTGAGTGCTCCTGCAAAAGTATTACCACCTTCAACCTCACCCTTAATCCCTAAAACAACTTCTCGCATAGATGGATTTTCAAGTCCTTCCGCAACAATTTCAAAGCTTTGAACTAAGGGAACACCTGCTTTCATCATCGTGGCAAGTTGGCGCGTGAAAATAGTGATGTCTAAAGTAGAGATCTTTTTTTTCATTAAACCTTCAAGAATGTTCTTTTTCTTTTCTCGAATGGTTTTAATGGTAATCCCTTGTTTTCTTAAGGTGACCTTGGCGAGTGCCATATTACGTGCAGGTAATTCACCTTTGATTTTGATCCCTTTACGATCAACCCCGTCATAAGCAAATGTTGGCATCATTTGAGCTTTCTTAGCTGCCATAATTATTTCCTTGAATATTGATTATATTTATCCGTTAGTCACACGGTTAATTTCTTGTAATGAAGTTAACCCACTCATCACTTTCACTAAGCCTGAACGTCTTAAATTATCAAACCCCAATCTTTCAGATGCTGCCGCAATTTGTAGCGCATTGCCATCTTCCATGATAATTTTTGAAATTTCAGGTGTTACTTTCATCACTTCATAAATCCCGACTCGACCTTTATAGCCATCCCGACATTCTGTACAGCCGATAGGTTGATAAATTTGTAAATCAGGAGTGCTTAAATCTTGTTCAGTAAAGCCCATTTCTAGCAGACTTTGTTTAGGAATTTCAACAGGTACTTTACAGTGGCTACATAAACGTCTTGCAAGTCGTTGAGCAATCACAAGATTTACAGACGTTGCAATATTAAAAGAGGGCACCCCCATATTGCGTAAGCGCGTTAAAGTTTCAGGCGCACTGTTGGTATGCAGTGTAGACATGACCATATGACCTGTTTGTGCCGCTTTAATCGCAATTTCAGCAGTCTCTAAGTCTCGAATCTCCCCGACCATGATGATGTCTGGATCTTGGCGTAGGAATGATTTGAGTGCGACAGAAAATGTAAGCCCAACTTTTGGGTTGACATTAACCTGATTAATGCCTTCTAAGTTAATTTCGACAGGGTCTTCGGCAGTGGAAATATTTGATGTTTCAGTATTTAGAATATTTAAACCTGTGTATAGCGAAACAGTTTTACCTGAACCCGTTGGCCCTGTGATTAGTAACATGCCTTGAGGCTTGTCTAACGCTTCCATAAATAAGGCTTTTTGCGCGGGCTCATAACCGAGTGCATCAATTCCCAACATCGCGCTCGATGGATCTAGAATACGCAGTACCAGTTTTTCACCAAAGAGCGTCGGCAGTGCATTGACACGAAAGTCGATGGCTTTGGTCTTTGAAAGTTTTAATTTAATACGACCATCTTGCGGAACACGTTTTTCTGAAATATCCATTTTAGACATCACTTTTAAACGAGACGCAAGGCGGTTGGCTAATTGTAACGGTGGATTGGTAATGGATCTTAATACACCATCGACACGATAGCGCACACGATAGCTTTTTTCATAGGGTTCAAAATGTAAATCAGATGCACCCATACGGATTGCATCGACGAGCAATTTATTAACATATTTGACAATCGGCGCTTCTTCTTCAGCAGTGCCTTCATCAACATCGGTAGGATCTTGATCATCTGTTGCAATAATATCAACGTCAAAATCTTCATCACCGAAACTGAAATTTTCTTCTACTGTGAAATGTTTGTTTAAGGTTTTTTCTAATTTATGGTATTCAACAATAATAGGTTCAATATTGAGCCCACAGTTGAAACGAATGGCATCAAGTGCTTCAATATTGGTTGGATCGCTGGTTGCAACGTATAAAATATTTCCACGTTGAACGAGTGGGGCAACACGTTGCTTGGCAAATAGACTACGGTCAGCAATTTCTAGAGGGAACATATCTGGGTTAAAGCTATCTAGATCGAAAATAGGCTCACCAAATTCCGCAGAAATCATTTCTGCAACTACCAATGGGCTGATATTCGATTTTTCAACCAGATATGGCACGATTTTCATTTTATTCTTTTTTGCATTGTCCAATGCATCTTTCATTTGCTCGGCTGTCAAAAAGCCGTCATCGACTAAGCGACGAATGTAACCCGAAAACTTAGGCGAACTATTCTGTGTAAACATCCCCAAAACACCTTAAAATTCATTTTATAATTGGAATAAGAAAATTATACGTCTATCGTTAGAAATATCTAGGATTAAACACGTTATTCTAAAAAGATATTTTAGTAATAATATGAGCTAATATGGATTTTAACCATTAACTTTGAAATGATTTATATTTCTCTCTCATTCATTTTCTATTCAGACTCTAAATGAGATGATGAAATTGATAAAGAAAAAATGCTTTTAAAAATCAAATTCCGTGTAGAATGTGCCCATTTTCGATGAAAGGTTAGATGTATGTCGGATTCGACCATTACTCCTTGGGTTGTCGGCAATTGGAAAATGAACCCAATGCAGGCGAATTCGCAGCAACTCATTCAAGATTTAAAACAGTTTTTAGAACATGCACCTATTACAGAACAACAATGTCATGTGGGTGTTGCACCAATTTCGATTGCTTTATTATCTATTCAGCAATCACTGCAAGGGTTATCAACACCAATTAAAGTGGTTGCTCAAGACCTTTCTTGTATGGCAGGTACGGGCGCTTATACAGGTGAGGTGAGTGCGGAACTCCTTAAAGATAGTCAAATAGATTATGTTTTGATTGGGCACTCTGAGCGTCGTGAAATCTTTGGTGATGATGTTAATAAAGTAAAGGCTAAGGTTAGTAATGCACTAAATGCTGGTCTTCAAGTGATTTATTGTGTCGGTGAAAGCTTGGAACAGCGCGAATCAGGTCAAGCTGAACAAGTGGTTTTACAACAAATTTGTGACCTCGCTGCGGTTGTAAAAGCAGATCAGTGGCACAATATTGTTATTGCATATGAACCAATTTGGGCAATAGGAACGGGTAAAACAGCTTCTCCGCAAGATGCACAAAACATGCATGCTAAAATTCGTGAAGGTTTAATTCAAATTACAGAAGAAGGTCAGCGTACTGCTATTTTGTATGGTGGTAGTGTGAAGCCTGAAAATGCAGTAGAGTTGGCTGCTTGTCCAGATATCAACGGTGCCCTCGTCGGTGGTGCATCACTGAATGCAGAGTCTTTTTATAAGATTGCTCTCGCATTCTCTAAACAGAATAATTAGGAGTTCAGCATGCATAGTTTTGTGCTCGTTGTACATATCATCTTGGCTGTGTTAATGATTGTACTTATTCTTGTACAGCATGGTAAAGGTGCAGATGCTGGTGCATCATTTGGTGGTGGCGGTGCTGCGACTGTATTTGGCGCATCAGGTTCAGCCAACTTTTTGACGCGTTTAACTGCGATTCTAACCGCATTGTTTTTTGTGACCAGTTTAACGCTTGCAGTATTCGCGAAAAAGTTAACATCAGATGCTTATGGTTTAAAAACCGTACAGTCGACTTCGCAACCTGCGTCGCAGAATTCGGGTGAAACTTCACCAATTGCACCGAAGTAAACGCATTTATTGAAATTAAACCTTTCAATTTTGTGTACTAGCCACTAGAATGCGACACAGCTGCGGTGGTGGTGGAATTGGTAGACACGCTACCTTGAGGTGGTAGTGCTTTCGGGCGTGGGGGTTCAAGTCCCCCCTTCCGCACCAACAATGAACCAGATTGTTGGTGTTACAGCTAAAAAACATTGATGCGGGATGGAGCAGTCTGGTAGCTCGTCGGGCTCATAACCCGAAGGTCGTTGGTTCAAATCCAGCTCCCGCTACCATTTTAATCAAGATGCAACTTGGTTGAAAACAACATTTTAATGTTGTTTGTAAAATTGCAGTATAGTTGCGGGATGGAGCAGTCTGGTAGCTCGTCGGGCTCATAACCCGAAGGTCGTTGGTTCAAATCCAGCTCCCGCTACCATTT
>NZ_JBIMDK010000026.1:0-31223 GCF_048552595.1 Acinetobacter psychrotolerans
ACCTCAACCTCAACCTCAACCTCAACCTCAACCTCAACCTCAACCTCAACCTCAACCTCAACCTCAACCTCAACCTCAACCTCAACCTCAACCTCAACCTCAAAAAGAACAAACACCTTCCACTGCACCTCAGCAAAAAGCTGCACCACCTCCACCTCAAAAGATAGAGGTACAACAGGAGCATAATGAAGATAAAAAGCCTGTAGCCGTAGCAAGTTTAAGTGGATGTGTATGTAAAGATTATGATTTGATTTGGGGGGCAAAAGTAAATTGCTCTTTTAGGAAAAAGTTGGTCGAGATAACAAAAGAGTTATGGGGGGAAAATAAAAAGATTGAAAAGGCAAATATGTTAATGGCAATTTTTGCATGGGAAACTGGTGAAAAATTTAAATCAAATACACCAAATCAATCTAAATCTGGAGGTACTGGATTAATTCAGATTATGCCTACAACGTTTGAATCAATGACTAAAAGAAAGGCAACAATTGAATATGCTGTTAATTATTGGTTTAAACCTAAACATGGTAAACCTGATGAAAAATATCCGCGAATAAAGGAATTAGCTAGTTTAACAGAGTTGCAATATTTAGATTATGTCAGATTATATTTAATGCCATTAAAAGGGAAAGATGTACCATTCATAGAGTTTTATTTACAAGTATTATATCCCGCATCTGTTGGTAGAGAGGAGCATACCGTATTTGCAAAAAGTAAAAATTTATTAGATGTGAAAGACCATACTACTGAACGTGTTGAAAAATTTTCAAGAAATAATATGGATGGTTACTATTTAGATGAAAAAGGGATACTTCATAAAGATGGGGAAAAAGATGGTAAGGTAATGAAATCTGAAATAGCAGCTGCAATTACAAAATATGAAACTGATGGATTAACCAATAAAAGTGATTATAAAGATCATGAAGTAACGACAAAAGTTTCAGATTATGAGAAATCAATGAAACAAGGAGAAGCTGAAAAAAGTGAATGTAAGGATGGATGTAGTATTAAGCCTGTTAAAGTAACAGGTCAGCATGCGTGTATTTCAGGTATTGTAAAAGATGGATTTATTATTGATAACAACATAAAAATTCATAAAGTGCCTTCGTATAATAAATTACCAATTGATAAGGTTAAGGCTATTGTTCTTCATCGTACTGCAGGAGCGCCTAATGTAAAAAATTATTTGGACAGTATGATGAAAAAGAGCAGTACAGTCGGAGTACAATTCTGGATTGGGAAGGACGGAATTATCTATCAAGCAGGTGGATTGGATAAATTATCGCATCATATTGATAAATCACCTTTATCAAAACCTAAGATTCCAAATCTTTGGAGTAAATATGCAATAGGTATTGAGGTTTCAGGGTATTACTTTAATCCAAATGGACAAAAAGTGGTAGGTGATATTAAAACAGACCCAAATGGAAAATGGGAAGATGTCAGCGATGCACAAGCAAAGTCAGTTGCTTGTTTGGTGAGTTATCTTTTGAAATATTTTAAACTTTCCTTAGCAGATGTCACTGTCCATGAACAGCAATGTAATAAGACTCATCATGAAGGACAAAATGTTTATGATGCTATGTTGCCTTATTTTAAAGAGCATTAGGAGTAATTAACTTGAAAAATATTTTATACATATTTTTAATTTTCTCTTCATTTTGTTTAGCTAATTCTACATTAGCGAATCATTCACTTTCTAAACAATATATTTCTGATAGTAGCTTAAAAAAATTAAATTATCTTGAGAAGCTGGCAAATGAATCTGAAAAATTTCATAAATATTGTTGGTATAATCTAGAGGAATTGAATGGATGTTTTAGAGCATCATCTATAATGATTATTGGTTATAATCAGAGTAGAAATACTTTAGCGTATCTACAAAAAGTGCAAGCGCAAGCAGAAGATGCAGGAAATATCTATAGGTTGAAAATACAAGATTTGAATAGTAATAAATTATTGTTAGATAAAAAATATTTTTATAGTGTGGATTCGAAGGAATATGAAGATGCTAAATTGCAAAATATTGAGTATTTTTATAATAAAAATAAAAATGAAATAAGTAAGATATTACAAATAAATAATATTTCTCCATCAAGTTTTTCATTTAACTACATTCCCTATAAAAAAAATGACTCATCACTTTTAATTGGATTTTCAACAACGCAAAGCCTAGTGCAGTTTGGTTATGATAAACCAATTAAAGTGACGGCACTAAATAATTTGGTGCTTAAAAAGTCAAATAAATTATTTTTTAAACAAAATTATACAGGGAAAAATTTTTGTCAAGAGTGCACTTATCCCTTTTTTTTACTTGACCCCTTAACAATAATTGAATTAAAACCAAGTAGCAAAAAAATATTAGTTATTGGATTGATTGCATATGATTTCCACAGCCCAAATTCTCTCTTCTTTCAATTAATAGGAATTTAGTTATCTCATAATTCAGAAAAAAGGCTTTAGATAATTCTAAAGCCTTTTAAATTTTACCCCACCAAAATCTCTTCCAACACTTCTTCATTCGGCGCAAAGAAATAAGCACCATCGATAGGTGTTACAAAGTGCAGCAAACGGTCATGAATCCCATCGCCTTGAGTACCAAACATATTGACTAGCATACGATCAATACGGGTTAAGTCTTTGGTATAGGCAATAAAAAATAGACCTTGCTCGCCTTGACCATCGCCATAAGGAAGAGAGTGGCGTAGGATTTCTAATTCTTCACCTTCATTATCTTCAATGACAACACGAGCAATATGGGCATTTTCAGGTTTGTGTTCATCGTCCATTTCAATACTTTCTAATTTAGAACGACCAATCACATTTTCCTGTGCATCAACTTTTAAACGTTTCCACTTTTCAAGCTCGTGTACATAACGTTGTGCAAAAATAAAAGAACCATCTTCAAAAATACCTGAATCTTCACCTAATAACGCAGTCTCCGCACGATCATCAGGGAATTGAGGATTTTCAGTACCATCAATAAAACCAGTCAGGTCACGACCGTCGAGATAACGGAAGCACACCCGTTCATCCAGAACCTCAACTTGATTTTGGATACCATCAAAAAAGGATTGGCTAAGCGCAAAGCAAATATCTGTACGTGCAGATGCAATATGAATCAGAACATCAGCAGGAACCACTGGCATCTCAAATGCACCTTGAATCGGTTCTAACTGCTTAAACCCTTCAGGAGTTGTATGATAAAGTTTTGCCCAAAGTTCAGGACCAAAAGCGATTGAGGTCTTAATTTCAGCATCAGGATGTTGGGTAATTAAACGATCACGTGTACTTAACAACGCATTGAGTTGTTCTTTTAAACCATCAATAGACAGATTTTTTAAATTGAGCACGATAAAACGCGCATGATTAGAAGGTAAAGGTAAAATTACAGATTGGGCTGTCATTGCTTGATGGTTCCTCGATTATTTTCTATTCTCAATCATCCATTGTGCATGATGTATATATGGCTGAATAGGCTATATTCATATTTTATAGCGATTAATTTAGTCGAATTGTAAATGAATAATCCGCTTATAATAGGAGCATTGTTGTCAGTTTCCTATTTTTATGTCCTTTCAAATTTGGTTCGCTTATATGTTGGCTTGCTGGGTGATCAGCGTTTCACCTGGCGCTGGTGCAATTGCGTCTATGTCTAGTGGGCTCAATTATGGATTCCGACGTGGCTATTGGAATGTAGTCGGTTTACAATTGGCACTGATTGTGCAAATCATCATCGTTGCAGCAGGAGTTGGGGTGCTATTTGCAACGACACCTTTGGCATTTTTAGTAGTGAAATGGTTTGGTGTTTTATATTTGTTGTATCTCGCTTATTTACAATGGACTGCGCCGACACAATCTATTGATATTGAAACAGATCAAACTCAAAAATCTATTCCAAAACTTATTTTTCATGGTTTTTTGGTCAATATGAGTAATCCCAAGGCCATCGTATTTTTACTGGCAGTATTACCGCAATTTCTTGACCTCAATAAACCACAATGGATTCAATATGTGATTATGGCAGCAACGATGATCACGATAGATTTGGTCGTAATGGCAGGTTATACGGGGTTGGCAGCGAAAGTGTTAAGGTTATTGAAATCACCAAAACAGCAGAAATATATGAATCGAACTTTTGCCGTGTTGTTTAGTTGTGCAGCAGCGTTGTTGAGCTTGGTACATCAGTAAAATAGATCATTTATGAATTCTTTTATGGGTCATCTGTTTTATACAAAGAGTGATCAAATTTTATCTTTTTTGCAGAATAAGCCTGTGTATGGACAAAACTTTAAAGCGCCATTGAAGCGGGTATTCTCCAACAATTTCTTTATGTTCTAAGGCTTCATAACGTTAATTCAACTTTTTTACTTTCATTACACAAAAAATCATAGCAAAAAGAAGAGACATTGTTAAAACGATACTTAAACCTGTCGAAATATTTAGTGCAGCACTTGACCATAAACCGACAGTCACTCCAAGTTGTGCAATGACAAAAGCACCAATCACCATCTGTTTAGGTGAATGCGAAATTAAGCGGGCTGCTAGTGCGGGAATGACCAGTAATGCACCCATTAATAAAGAACCTACGGCACGTAAAGCCAATACAGTAAATAAAGCCAAGAGCAACATGAAAATCAAACGTTGCCATTTTGCATTTACTCCTTCGCTTACGGCAATATCAGGGTCAATCGCCATTTGAATTTGAGCTTGCCAGTGACGAAAAAGTATTGCCAAAGCACCAATGATGACTCCTGCAAAAATAGGCAGATCCGACCATTCAATGGTGAGTAAGTCGCCAAACAAATAACTGAGTAATTCTGGGCGTAAAGCAGGTAAATGCTGAATGAGCAATAAACCAGAGCAGAGCAGGGTGGCTGAACACAGTGCAAGCAAAGCATCGTTTGGTAAACGTGGGTCGTGTAAAACCCACAGAATTGCCACTAAAAGTACAGCTGTAAATGTCACCCCAATCCATAACGGTAAGCTTAGAATAGCCGCTAATGCAACACCTAACAAAGTCCCATGCGCCATTGTATCTGCGAAAAAAGACATTCTACGCCACAACATTAAACAGCCTAAAGGTGCTGTCAGAAACACCAAAAGCGTTCCCATTGTCCATGCAGGTAATAGTAATTCTAACCATTCCATCATGGTTTAAGCTTCCGGTTCAGGGTGAATGTGGGGGTGTGAACCATGCTCACAAGTTTTAGCTGAGTCGCCATGAGCACAATGATTATGATGGTGTTGATAAGGCACCCGACCTGTCCCGAAAAGAGCTTGATATTCAGGATGTTGTTGAATATTTTCAGGCAGACCACTACAGCAAATATGCTTATTTAAACACACTACACGTTGTGTACCTTGCATCACCCATTGTAAATCATGCGACACAATCAGAATTGAACAGCCATAACGCTCAGGTAAGCTGCGTACATAATCATAGAGTTCAGCTTCAGACTGAATATCTAAGCCTTGCATCGGCTCATCGAGAACTAAAATATTCGGCTGACGCAATAAAGCGCGAGCCAATAAGACCCGTTGCCGCTCACCACCCGAAAGTTGTTGAACTTTCGAATTTTCTAACTTGGCAATGCCTGTATCATGAATAATTTCAGCCTTAATAGCTTTATTACATTTCTCTAAATCCAGTAAATCTTTGACGCGTAACGGCAAACTATAAGAAGGATTAAATTTTTGCGGCACATAGGCGAGTTTTAATTTCTTTGAATTAATAATCTGACCAGAATTCGGTTTTAAAATACCCAGTAATACTTTGATTAATGTTGATTTTCCAGCACCATTAGGACCAATAAGCGTAACAATCTCTTTTTCATGTAATGAAAAATCGACATTTTTTAAAATATCACGATCATCTATACGAACGTTGATCTGCTGAAGCTGAATCAGATCTGTATTCATATCTTGTGTGAGCAGTTCTGACATATTCCGGAAATCTCAATAATACTCTGATGCGCCTTGAAGTGATCAGACTCAGCCAAGTGATCTAATTGTTGAATTAAACCTTTTGAAGATGCTTCTTTAACAATATGACAATGTGTACAAATCAAAAATGCAGCCTGATGTCCTTCACGCGGGTGGCAGCAAGGGATATAAGCATTAATAGATGTTAAACGGTGAATAAAGCCTTTTTCTAATAAAAAATCTAAGGTTCTATATACAGTGGGTGGTGCAGCAGGGCGTTCCGAGCCACCTTTCATTTTTGCTAAAAGATCATAAGCGCCTACAGGACCTGTCGCATTTAAAATCAGTTCAAGGACTTCTTTACGCAAAGGTGTTAGGCGTGCACCTGAGGTTGCACAAAGATTTTCTGCTTCTGATAAACGAGCTTCTACATTAAGATGATCGTGTACGCCATGCAATGTGTCATGGTGTTCGTGAGAACATAAGCTCATATCAGACCTCAAGACTTGTTGTTTGAATGAAAGGGAATCGTGAATATTAACATGAAGCACAATCAACTTACGAATGGCATAGGCAATTTTTAGCTTTTGTTATACTATAACATAAATTATTTTTGGTAATAAACATCCATGAATCGCATGATTGCTTTTTGTCTATGTGCATTGTTTGTCAATGTGACGTGGGCACAAGCGCCAATGGTGGTATCGACACACCCGATCTATTTGATTGCAAAAGAAATAACACAGGGTATTGAAGAACCAATTCTTTTATTAGAGAACCAAACAGGTCACGATGTGCAGCTCACACCTGCCAACCGTAAAACAATCATGGATGCCTCGTTGATTATTTGGGTGGGTAAAGAACACGAAGCACCTCTTGAAAAAGTATTAGGTGGTAATCCTAAAGCTATTTCACTTCTAAATTCAGGCATTATTCAAGCATTACCGTTGCGTAGTCCACGTGGTGTTGCCTTAACAAATACAGTCGATACACATGTTTGGTTAGATCCAAATAATGCAGTGCGTATCGGATTTTTCATGGCGGCATTACGTTCACAGCAACATCCTGAAAATAAAACAGCGTATTGGAACAATGCCAAGAGTTTTGCTAAAGAAATGTTGTTGGCATCACAAAAAGTAGCAGGTGCTGGAGCAGCACGTCCTTACTGGGCATATCATGATGCTTATCAATACTTGGAACGCTCTTTAAACCTGAAATTTTCTGGTGCAATGACCGATGATCCGCATGTTGCACCCACAGTTTCACAGATTAAATTTTTAAATGACACGCGCCCTTACAAAAAGATGTGTTTACTTGCAGAGTCCAATGCAAGCTCAAGTCAGTACCGAAAATTAGGTGAAATTGCTTTTCAGCCTGTAGATGAAACTTTAGTGAAACAACAAGATTTTGTGGTTGCATGGCAAACTTTGGCACAAGAGACACAAGCTTGCGTACTTAATGCACGGAAATGATGCAAAAAACAACCAACTATTGTTCATATGAAAAGCAACCTGTATATCGAAAAAAACACGATAAGGTCGGGAAAAGATTGCAAGTTCAGGGGGCTAACTCTATAATACCTGCGATTAAAAACGATCATCTGTTAAACTTGTCAAGCATTTATGCTATGAATGGATAAAAAATGAGCCAAACTAGTCGCTTGATTGACCGACGATTAGCAAAAGCTTTGGTCTATCTACAAGCAATAATGATTCCTGTTTCAGCCTTGATAGCGTGGGTCTTGAAAGACTCGACTGCGGCTCTGAGTGCAGCATTAGGTGCACTGATATGTTGGCTTGCCAGTTGTTATTTTTCTTGGCAGTCGTTTCGAGCAGCAGGCGCACGCGCTTCTCAACAGGTTCTTTCGAACATGTATAGAGGCTTAATGGGCAAATTTACAATTGTGATCGTTGGTTTCATTTTAATTTTAAGCAATGTCAAACCGTTATCTCCGGTGGCATTGTTTTGTGGTTTTATACTCGTGCAAGCGATGTCGTGGGTTGCTCCTTTTTGGGTAGCACGACAACAAAAACGAGTATAAGCGCAGCAGAAATTGAAAATTTTTTTGGGGATTAGCGAGATATCATGCAGCACGCGATATTCGTTAACCCTATTTATTATTTGACATTGACCAGGTGTGATTTATGGCTGCTGAAGAACATGCCCTGACTTCGACCGAGTATATCAAGCATCACTTGACCAACATGACCTACGGCAAAATGCCTGACGGTACGTGGAAGTTGGCTGAGAATGGTGTAGAAGCTCAACAGATGGGGTTCACTGCTATTCACTTGGATTCAATGGGTTGGTCAATAGGCCTTGGTTTGATTTTCTGTTTAGTGTTCTGGTGTGTAGCGAAAGCTGCAAACTCTGGTGTTCCTACCAAGTTCCAGTCTGCAATCGAAATGATTATCGAGTTTGTTGATTCAAGTGTTCGTGATACGTTTCATGGTAAATCACGTTTAATTGCGCCTTTAGCCCTCACGATTTTTGTGTGGATTTTCCTCATGAATGCGATGGATTTACTTCCAGTAGATTTCATTCCGCACCTTGCAGGAATTATTGGCTCAAACGTATTTGGTATGGATCCACACCACGTTTACTTCAAGGTTGTTCCAACTACAGATCCTAACATTACCCTTGGTATGTCTTTATCTGTATTTGCACTGATCTTGTTCTATAGTATCCGTGAAAAAGGCATCGGCGGTTTCGTTGGTGAATTGGCACTGAACCCATTTAACCCAAGTAACCCAGTTGCAAAAGCGTTATTGATTCCAGTGAATTTAATTCTAGAATTAGTAACATTCCTTGCACGTCCAATTTCATTGGCGCTCCGACTGTTCGGTAACATGTATGCAGGTGAGTTAATCTTCATCTTAATCGCGTTACTACCATTCTGGATCCAATGGGCGTTGTCTGTGCCTTGGGCTATCTTCCACATTCTTGTTATTACGTTACAAGCCTTCATTTTCATGATGCTGACTATCGTATACTTGAGCATGGCAAGCGAAAAACATTAATGGTATTGCCTAACTATCATCTGGTGGTTGGGTATAATTTTTTTACTTTAATTTGGTATTAAACCTAACCTCTGAGGAATTATCATGGAACTCACTTTAGGTCTAGTTGCAATTGCATCTGCTATCTTGATCGCTTTTGGTGCTTTAGGTACTGCGATTGGTTTCGGTCTTTTAGGCGGTCGTTTCCTTGAAGCTGTTGCTCGTCAACCAGAATTAGCTCCACAACTTCAAACTCGTATGTTCTTAATCGCAGGTCTTCTTGATGCTGTGCCTATGATCGGTGTTGGTATTGGCTTGTTCTTCATCTTCGCTAATCCATTTGTAGGTTAATCAGCTAATTCCGAAATTCATTATTTGAGGAATTTGCAATGAATATCAACCTCACATTGTTTGGCCAAGCGATTTCATTTGCGATATTTGTCGCATTTTGCATGAAGTTTGTATGGCCTCCACTAATCAATGCGATTAGTGAACGTCAGCGTAAAATTGCTGATGGCTTAAATGCTGCTGAAAAAGCGAAAGCTGATCTTGCTGATGCGCAAGCACAAGTTAAGACAGAAATCGATGCAGCTAAAGCACAAGCGGCACAATTGATTGAACAAGCGAACCGCCGTGCGGCACAATTGGTAGAAGAAGCGCGTACTCAAGCATCTGCTGAAGGTGAGCGTATTCGTCAACAGGCTAAAGAAGCTGTTGATCAAGATATCAATTCTGCTCGTGAAGAATTACGTCAACAAGTTGCTGCTCTTGCAGTTGCTGGTGCAGAGAAAATTCTGAACCAACAAGTTGACGCAGAAGCTCATAATGCCATGCTGAATCAGCTGGCTGCTAAACTTTAAGAGAGGCGAATATGGCTGAATTCTTGACGTTGGCACGCCCCTACGCTAAAGCAGCATTTGCTTATGCATCTGAGCAAAATGCAATTGACTCTTGGTCAAATGTATTACAACTGCTCAGTGCTGCGGTGCAAGATGAAGCATTCTCCGCTTATTTAAATCGCCCTGAGTTGACACCTGCTGAGCAGGTGGCTCTTTTTGCGAAAGTTTTAGGTAATGAACAAACTGTAGCAGTGTCAAACTTTTTGACACTTCTTGCAGATAATGGCCGTTTGGCTTTGTTACCTGAAATTGACACAGAATTTGAGCAACTTAAATCACAGAATAACAAGACTGTAGATGTTGTTATTGAATCGGCTTTCCCGCTTGATTCAGTGCAAGAACAGAAACTGGCTCATGCGTTGGAAAAACGTTTGAACAGTGCTGTTAAAGTCACAGTTGAAGTCAATCCAGCGCTTATTGCTGGTGTTGTTATTCGTGCAGGCGACCAAGTGATAGATGATTCTGTGCTTAGCAAGCTTGATAAAATGCGGACTCGTCTTCTTGCGTAATTATTTATAAAAAATACTACGTAAATTGAAGACTGAACTTTAAAAAGATTGAGGTATAGCGCAATGCAACAACTGAATCCATCCGAGATCAGTGCGCTCATTAAACAGCGTATCGGCGATCTGGACACTAGCGCGACCGCTAAGAACGAAGGGACCATTGTTATGGTTTCCGACGGTATTGTGCGTATTCACGGCCTTGCTGATGCAATGTACGGTGAAATGATCGAATTCGACGGCGGCTTATTTGGTATGGCACTGAACCTAGAACAGGATTCAGTGGGCGTCGTTGTTTTAGGTAACTACTTGACTCTTCAAGAAGGTCAAAAAGCGCGTTGCACAGGTCGTGTATTAGAAGTTCCGGTTGGTCCAGAACTTTTAGGCCGTGTAGTAGATGCTTTGGGTAACCCGATTGATGGTAAAGGCCCAATTGATGCTAAATTAACTGATGCTGTTGAAAAAGTAGCACCAGGCGTAATTTGGCGTCAATCAGTGGATCAACCTGTACAAACTGGTTATAAATCAGTAGATACAATGATTCCTGTAGGTCGTGGTCAACGTGAGTTGATCATTGGTGACCGTCAAACTGGTAAAACAGCAATGGCGATCGATGCGATCATCGCTCAGAAACATTCTGGCATTAAATGTGTATACGTAGCTATTGGTCAAAAACAATCGACTATTGCTAACGTTGTACGCAAGTTAGAAGAAACTGGCGCTATGGCGTATACCACTGTTGTCGCTGCTGGTGCAGCTGATCCAGCAGCAATGCTGTATTTAGCTCCGTATTCTGGCTGTACAATGGGCGAATACTACCGTGACCGTGGTGAAGATGCGTTAATCATTTATGATGACCTGTCTAAACAAGCAGTTGCGTATCGTCAAATTTCATTGCTTTTACGCCGTCCACCAGGTCGTGAAGCGTATCCAGGGGACGTGTTTTATCTTCACTCGCGTCTACTTGAACGTGCTTCTCGTGTATCTGCTGACTACGTTGAGAAATTTACTAACGGTGAAGTTAAAGGCCAAACTGGTTCATTAACTGCATTGCCGATTATTGAAACTCAAGCGGGTGACGTATCTGCATTCGTACCGACTAACGTAATTTCGATTACTGATGGTCAGATTTTCTTAGAAACATCATTATTCAACGCAGGTATTCGTCCTGCTGTGAACGCGGGTATCTCTGTATCTCGTGTTGGTGGTTCTGCGCAAACGAAGATCATCAAAAAATTGTCTGGTGGTATCCGTACTGCTTTGGCGCAATACCGTGAATTGGCAGCATTTGCTCAGTTTGCTTCTGATCTTGACGAAGCAACACGTAAGCAACTTGAACATGGTCAACGTGTAACTGAATTAATGAAGCAAAAACAATATGCTCCATATTCAATTGCAGACCAAGCTGTTTCAATTTATGCATCTAACGAAGGTTATATGACTGACGTTGAAGTGAAGAAAATTGTAGACTTTGATGCTGCACTTATTTCTTACTTCCGTTCAGAGCATGCTGCGTTAATGCAAAAAATCGATGACTCTGGTGATTACAACAAAGACATCGAAGCTGCAATCAAAGCCGGTATTGAGAGCTTTAAAGCGACTCAAACTTACTAATTTTAGCAGTTGCTAAAAGCTAGTTAAGTTTGGTTCACGGATCAACCTTCGGAGGCTTGAAAGAGCCTTCGAATACTAGGTTAAGCGTATGGCAAATTTAAAAGAAATTCGCGCCAAAGTCGCTAGTATCAAGAGCACGCAAAAGATTACTCGCGCGATGCAAATGGTAGCAGCGTCTAAGATGCGTCGTGCGCAAGAGCGCATGGCTCAAGGCCGTCCGTATGCCGAAAATATGCACCGTGTAATTGCTCATTTGGTACAAGCGAATCCTGAATATAAACACCGTTATATGGTTGAACGCCCAGTAAAACGCGTTGGCTATATCATTGTTTCTTCAGATCGTGGTTTGGCAGGTGGTTTAAACATTAACTTGTTTAAGAAAACTGTTAAGCACGTACAACAGCAACAAGAGCAGTCAATTGAAGTTCAATTTGCTTTAATTGGTCAAAAAGCGGTTTCGTTTTTTAAAAACTACGGCGGTAACGTGCTTGGTGCAACGACGAATGTCGGCGATGCTCCAAGTCTTGAGCAGTTATCAGGTTCTGTACAGGTGATGTTGGATGCATTTGATAAAGGCGAGTTAGATCGTATTTATCTTGTATCAAACGGCTTTGTCAATGCCATGACTCAAAATCAAAAAATCGAACAACTCGTGCCTTTAGCAGCTGCTGAAGAAGGCGAGAATCTAAACCGTTCATACGGTTGGGATTACTTGTATGAGCCAGAAGCTGAAGAGCTTTTAAATGGCTTATTGGTTCGCTATATCGAGTCTGTGGTATATCAAGGTGTGATTGAAAATATCGCATGTGAGCAGTCTGCACGTATGGTCGCTATGAAAGCAGCGACAGATAACGCAGGCGATATCATCAAGAGCCTACAACTCATTTATAACAAGCTGCGTCAAGCCGCGATTACTCAGGAAATTTCTGAAATCGTTGGTGGTGCCGCTGCCGTTTAACATTATTTTGAATTGAGGAGACAGCAATGAATAGCGGTCGTATCATTCAGATCATCGGCGCGGTTATCGACGTCGAGTTTGAACGTAATAGCGTTCCTAAGATCTATGACGCTCTGCAAGTTGTTGGTACTGAAACTACTTTGGAAGTTCAGCAACAGCTTGGTGATGGCGTAGTTCGTACTATCGCAATGGGATCTACTGAAGGTCTTAAGCGTGGTTTAACTGTTACGAATACTGAAGCACCAATTTCTGTACCTGTAGGTACAGCATGTTTGGGTCGTATTATGGACGTTTTAGGACGCCCTATCGACGAAGCTGGTCCAGTTGCAACTGAAGCGCGTTTACCAATTCACCGTCAACCGCCTACATATGCAGAACAAGCTGCTTCTACTGATCTTTTAGAAACTGGTATTAAAGTCATCGACTTACTTTGCCCGTTTGCTAAAGGTGGTAAAGTTGGTTTGTTCGGTGGTGCCGGTGTTGGTAAAACTGTAAACATGATGGAATTGATCAACAACATCGCGAAAGCTCACTCAGGTTTATCTGTGTTTGCTGGTGTTGGTGAGCGTACTCGTGAAGGTAATGACTTTTATCACGAAATGAAAGATTCTAACGTTCTAGACAAAGTAGCAATGGTCTACGGTCAGATGAATGAGCCACCGGGGAACCGTTTACGCGTAGCGTTGACTGGGCTTACTATGGCTGAATATTTCCGTGATGAAAAAGACGAAAACGGTAAAGGCCGTGACGTATTGTTGTTTGTAGACAACATTTACCGTTACACATTGGCTGGTACTGAAGTGTCTGCACTTCTAGGTCGTATGCCATCTGCAGTAGGTTATCAGCCTACACTTGCAGAGGAAATGGGTCTTCTTCAAGAGCGTATTACATCAACTAAGTCTGGTTCGATCACTTCGATTCAAGCTGTTTATGTACCTGCTGATGACTTAACAGATCCATCGCCTGCTACAACGTTTGCTCACTTAGATGCAACTGTTGTATTGAGCCGTGACATCGCATCTTCTGGTATTTATCCAGCGATCGATCCACTTGACTCAACTTCACGTCAGCTAGATCCTTTAGTTGTTGGTGCTGAGCATTATGAAATTGCACGTTCTGTACAGAACATTTTGCAACGTTATAAAGAGCTTAAAGACATCATCGCAATTTTGGGTATGGACGAATTGGCTGAAGAAGATAAATTGGTTGTTTACCGCGCGCGTAAAATCCAACGTTTCTTCTCTCAACCGTTCCACGTAGCTGAAGTATTTACTGGTGCTCCTGGTAAATTAGTATCTCTTAAAGAAACGATTCGTGGCTTTAAAGGTCTTTTAGCTGGTGAATACGATCACATTCCAGAACAAGCGTTCTATATGGTTGGTGGTATTGACGAAGTTATCGCTAAAGCTGAGAAACTTTAATTAGCAACTCTAATTTAGGAGATTCTCATGTCTACTATGCAGTGTGATGTTGTAAGTGTAAAAGAGTCTTTGTACTCTGGCGCTGTAACGATGCTAATTGCGAAAGGTGCTGGCGGTGAGTTAGGTATTATGCCTGGTCATGCGCCGCTTGTAACTTTGCTTAAGCCGGGTGCAATTCGCGTTCTGCTTGAAAATGGTACAGAAGAGTTAATCTATGTATCTGGTGGTGTTTTAGAAGTTCAACCGCATGTTGTTACGATTCTTGCAGATACTGCAGTTCGTGCTGACAGTTTAGATGAAGCTGCAATTCTTGAAGCGCGTAAACACGCTGAAACTTTGCTTGCAAATCAAAAGAGCGATTTGGACACTGCTGCTGCTTTGGCTGCTCTTGCAGAAACTGCTGCTCAGTTGGATACCATCCGCAAAATCAAAAACCGCGCTCAATAAGACGCAGTTCGAGATTGAAGAGCCACCCGAAAGGGTGGTTTTTTTATATAAAAAATTCATCAAAAATATTTAACTTACAGAATAAGAGTAATACATGATAATTAAAGTGATTTTCCAACTAAAAACATCGTTATTATTTGTTAGTTGTACTTTTTCACCACCTAAAGCAGCTCAACAATTATCCCAAAGCATAAAGGAGCTAACTGCACTATTAATACGAGTAAATTTTTATCAATTTAAAAGATGTTTCACACATATGGAGTCAATAAAAGACATATCTAAAGTTGAATTTTCCTATGGCTTGTTTTGAGTTAATCTTTTGGAAAATTAGGAAAAAAGATGAATGAATCTTATCGAACAACAACCACACTTTTGGGAACTCTACCAAAATCAAGATCAATATTATCTCAGCATTGCTGTCGATATGAGTTCAGTCGTATCGTGTTGGAATATCTATTTAGCCCAAGTTGAGATTCAAAATTTTCTAAGCAATGGGCGAATTGTAATCGAAGAACTGGCTGAATCCATTGTTTCAGAGACTTATCGTGGTAATTTTTCCAATTTAGAGGCACGAGCTGTATCCGAAGATATCCAAAAAGAGATTCAAGCAGCATTTAAAATATGGCACAGCCAGCAACAATCGAATTGAATGATTTAATTTGAAGCGACTTGAATTGAAAACCCATTATTTTCAATCAGTTTAACTTTAAAAATTTCATCAAAACCTTCTGAAGTATGGGGGATTTCTAATTTTCGGAAAGTTGCTTGAACCCCTTTTTCGGGAATATTGGCTTTACCTTCACGCTGAGAATTGCGCTGTAAAGTGCTAACTAAATCCGTTTCAAAATAATAAGAAATTACTTCAAATTGATGTGCTTTGGCACGTTGTATATATCGCGAACGATCAGCTGCACTCATGTTGGTATTATCAATCACCATTTTAGTTTTAGAATGGAGTGCCGCATCAAATAGGATATTTTCACGATGACGAGTTTTGAGCATATCGAGATTGATCCGCAAATGCGTATGATAAAAATACTGCTGATAAAATGTAGATTTACCAGAAGCTTGTACTCCTGTGAAAAGAATCAGTTGCATGAGTGACTACAAAAAAGGCTTATTTCAACATTAAAACACGACACTTGCTTTGCTACAATTTAGTGAGTGTAATAAAAATGAATTATAAAAAAGAACGATATGCATATGATCAATCCTGCGAAATTATTATCCAGTTGTTTCATGATTGGAGTGCTAAGTGCATGCCAAAGCCAATTTGTGACCAAGCCGAATTTACCCAATGAAGCAAGTTTGGTGGCAAATTCTGTTGCAAATGGTTTGGAAATTGAAATATCGATTAACTATAGAGACGCATTTAAAAATCTGAGAATGGCATATCATCAATGTGTGGCATTTACAGGTGAAAAAGATTTTGTATTTACAGACAATAAGTTAGAAGAACAACTGGAAATGGGAACACTGTTCGTGCGTACAGAGGGAGGGGCATATTTATCAAAAACACTGGTAGAAGCACTTGGGAAAGATAAGACCCGTTTAACTTTATTCTTACCTTCAAATTATAAATTTGCTCAGGCACGTTTAAAACTGGATGTTAAACGTGCTCTGGGGCAAGATCCTTTGTGTAATGTAGCGAAACCTGCCTAATTGTTTGTAAAATAAACTTGGAAATAGATTAGCTTTGATCTTTTGATTGATGAGATGAAGATTCATCTACACTTGGAGAAAGCATCACCATGCCTGCAAGTTTAAACATATCTGTTTGAATATTATCCATTTGTTTTTCAATTTTTTTGAAATCCACTTTGGATATATCCATGTCACCATTTAATAATGATGAATTCAAAACTTGTTTATTGGCATGTAGAATTTGCTGACGTATTCCATCAATTTCCTGACTTTTTAAATCCAGTGAAATCAATGCTGTATTGAAACCTTGTAATTCGCGGTTTAAAGTTTTGACTGTGCTTTGCAACGCTGCGGTATCTTTTGTTTCTACAGCTTGTTGTAAGTCGGATTGGGTTTGTTGTAGCTTGTCAACATAGTCACCAGTTTTAAGTTGAACGTTGGCGACATCACGAGCGATATAAAACATATTACCTTGTTTAAAATCATCTGTAGTTTTAGAGGCTGACTCGGATGAGTTCGCAGCATGCTCTTGGTTTGTTGTTTTTTGCTCAGAATCGGCAGTGTGTTCTGTATCGGAAGATGAATATTGTTGCGACTGTTGCACTGGCTGATTACAGCCTAAAAGTAAAATACCACAGGCAAAAATAACAAAAGGTAAAACAGCACCTTGTAAAAGCGTTTTCATCATCATACAAAATTAAATTGCTTTAAGATGATTTAAATATAAGGTGAAAAGATGGAGAGATTGAGGATTGTTGCAAAGCCTATACAGTTTGTCACTGTAGTGAATCATTCTCAAATTTTGTTGGTGTCTAATTGATAAAAAAGAGTGCTTGTTTAGCACTCCTTTATATTGTGGCGAATGTAGAAAGTACGGATACTTTTAGATTACTTCGCTAATTCAGCTTCAATTGCTGAAGTGATACGAGGGTCATCTGCAGTAATGTCTGGTGCAAAACGTGCCACGATTTCACCATTTTTACCAATTAAGAATTTTTCAAAATTCCACAATACTTCAGGTTTTGGATTTGGTGTTAAGCCATAATCAACAAGATCTTTCCACCAAGGTCCTTCGCCCAAACGCTCAGGGATAGCATGGATCAATGTGTTATAGAGCGGGTGTTTATCTTCACCTGCAACTGAAATTTTAGCGAAAAGTGGGAAATCAACATTATACGTAAGTGAGCAAAATTGCTGGATTTCTTCATCTGTTCCAGGTTCTTGTGCAAGAAAATTATTAGCAGGAAAACCTAGAATTTCTAAACCTTGTGCTTTTTTGTCTTGATAGAGTTTTTCAAGCCCTTCGTATTGTGGTGTTAATCCACATTTTGACGCAACATTAACAATTAAAAGTACTTTGCCTTGATATTGATTTAAGGTTGTAGGTTCACCTTTGATGGTATTTACAGGAATATCGTAAACGGTGTTGCTCATATTATTGTCCTAATGAAATAAATGTAGATGAGTGAAGATGCTGTGATAGTAATGTTTTAACGATAATCTCTACAGACAGCAAGTTACATTTGTATATGGCAGGTAATAAAAAAACAGATCAGGTGTTTTACTGTAAATATAGCGTATGGCACCGTTAAATAAGACAATATCAAGCGAGTAGTCGTATATACTTTTGTTTGAAATTTTACATTTCACGGAAACTATCAACTAAAAATATACGTGGTTGAAAGCCTTGGCGAATGATCAAAAAATCCAATGATGGCTTTTAAATATTTCGCATTTGAGCAGGGGTTTGCCCTGTGTAACGCTTAAAAAACTCAATAAAACTAGAACTGTGTTGATAACCTAGCTCCAAGCTAATTTTCTTTACAGAATAATCTTTTTGAATCAAGGAAATAGCATGAATAATTTTGGCTCGATTGCGCCATTCAGATAATGCCAGTTTTAAATGTTCCTGACTGAGTCTTAAAGCATGGCGCTCGGTAATTTGAAAACGATTCAAAATTTCTGACAAACTTTGACTGAAATATAGCGGATTTGATAACTCCTGAAGAATCGGTTTTAAAATAGGATGGTCGCTTTGCGGTAAATAATGGTTATAACAAGCGCTGTTTTGAATTTGGTCTAAGAGTAATTGCAGTAAATGTAGATGGTAGTTTTGCGATGGTATTCCCAATTGCTGCTGTTCTAAAATTTCTTCGAGGGTTTGTCGTAAAAAAGGACGGACATTTAAAGTTTTTGTTTCTGGCGCTAAATTTTTACATAAATCGGGGTGGATTCGAATGCAAATATAGTGAGTCAATTGCTCATCTAAAGCGGTACAGCAATGTTCCGTATGGGGTGGAATCCATAAGCCATAACTTGGTGGTGAAAGATAGATTTGATCTTTCACCATGAGTTCCAGAGTGCCATTTAAACTCAAATTAAAATCGCCCCAAAGATTTGAATGGGGCGTGACTACATCATCTTTTTGATAGAAAAACTCTTCTACCATAAGCATATGATTAAGTTGAAAATTTGGATTAGGTTCAAATGGCATGATGATATTATCAATAGACTCTATTATTCAGATGAAATTGAGCAAGTTTCTTGTTTGGGGTTATTCAAACCACGACTTAAAGTAAAGATGGAGATAACCGCCAAAATGATAAAACTCAACACACTATACAATAAAATGTTGGCATTAAAATGATCAACCACATATCCACCAATTAAAGCACCTGATGCAATCATTATTTGGAAGAAACCAACAAATAATGGCATTCCTTTTTCAACTGCATGCGGTGCATGTAAAAACATCCAAATATTTGCAGTTGTGGGAAATGCACCAAATGCAAAGCCCCAAAGAGCTGTAAGAATGAATGCACCTGAAGTATGAATTGCAAAGAGTGGGAAGCCGAAGAATACGACAGCAAAACAAATGGCTACGAATGCAAAAGTATAGCGAACATTCAAATTACTACTGTAACCTGCAAAAGCATTTCCAAAAATACCAGCAATACCAAACATTAATAATAGGGAGCTGATGGTTGCGCTATCAAAACCTGCTGAATTTTTGAAAAATGGAGTGAGATAGCTATATGATGAAAAGTGAGCTAAACCAATCAACAAGATAATAATTAAGCCTTGTCGAGCCTTATTGATTCTCAATAAAGCAGGTAAGTCTCTAAAATGAATGGCAGATTCAGGCTTTAAGCTGGGTATAAATTTAAAACCAAGCAGTAAAACTACAAAGCCTATAACAGATGTAATTCCAAATGAAGTTCGCCATCCATAAGCATCGCTCAGCCAAGTTCCAATGGGAACACCCAAAACTGTTGCCAGTGTAACACCAGCCATAACGGTTGCAGTTGCTTTGGCAATAGGTAAATGTGATGGCGCTAAACGGCCACTTAAAGCAATGGCAGTTGCCCAAAAACCACCAATTGCAAAGCCTAGAATAAAACGGCTGAGTAGTAAAATTTCAAAATTTGGCGCAATAGCTGTAATGGCATTTGCGCCCACCATTGTTGCTGTGAGCCCAAGTAATAAATAACGACGATCTAGATTCTTAACAGAAACGGGTAGTAATGGCGCTGCAAAAGCTGCCATAACCCCAGGTAATGTGATCATTAAGCCTGCTGTACCCACAGAAACATGTAGATCAGCAGCAATATCATTTAGCACACCAATGGGGAGAAATTCACTGGTGACTAAAGCGAAGGCAGTGATTGCAACAGTAAGTAGCGCAATCCAGCTACCCTGTGAACTGGGTGGTGCTTCGGTTGTATTTGCTTCTGAAATGTCAGATTGCATTATGTTCATGGGAGTGTATTCCGAGAATATAGGGAAAGTTTTAATTGATTAGTGATCGTTATAAAAATAAAATATTTGATTAATTCACTTGTGTCAATTAATTTAATAATGTTCGTTATAAAAATATGTGGGAAGTTTATGTCAGATTCTGAAGTCCAGTTTTTAGTTTCGGAAAAACAAGCCAGTAAAAGAGGGAGAGGACGTCCTAAATGTTTTGATGAACAAGACGTTTTACAAAAAGCCATGCTCATTTTTTGGGAATATGGTTATGAAGCGACGTCAATGAGTGATTTGACCAAAGCTTTAAACCTAACAGCACCAAGTCTTTACAGTTGTTTTGGGGATAAATCACAACTGTTCTATGCATGCTTAGAATATTATTTAAAATATGAAGCTTGTCCAATTGAGCTAATTTTTCAGCAGGCCAAAACAGCAAAAATTGCAGTTGAATTGTATCTTTATGAAAATTTAAAAAAGCTCGTTCAGCAAGGTAAACCTACAGGTTGTATGCTCGTTACGGCAACGATGAATTGCTCAGAAGAACATTATTCTATACAACAAGATTTATTGTTTAAACGTAATGTTGTCAAAAGTAAAATCCTTACTCGTTTAGAACAAGGGGTTCAAGATGGGGATTTGGTTGCAACAGCTAATTTACAAGGCATGACTGATTATTATGCAACAGTAATCCAAGGTTTAACCATGCAGGCACGTGATGGTGTTGAGCGTGAACAATTAGAACAAGTCGTAACTTTGGCACTGAAGACTTGGCAATTATTTTGAACTGTAAATTTTAATTTTTATTACTTTGTCTGAATTGCAATATAGATGTCTGAAATAAGGTATTTAAATTAATTCAGACTTAATTGATAATATTTCTCATTATTAAATATTTGAATAGAAGCTAAAATGTACACCAATTCAAAACCTATATGGTGGGCAGTCTGCTTACCTATTTTCGCCGTATTGATCTGGTCAATGAATATTGCTGTGACACGTTATGTTGCAGAGTACATTTCACCAGTTAGTATTAGTTTTTACCGTTGGCTTGTGGCATTTATTATTCTAACTCCAGTGATGTTGCCGAAAGTCTGGCAGCAGCGCCATTTTATTCGTGAACATTTTTTCCAATTTGCTGTATTGAGTGCCTTTGGTATGGTGCTTTATCAAGGCTTAGCCTATAGCGCAGCACATTATACCACTGCAACTAATATGGGCATTATCAATGCTTTTATTCCAGTGTTTACGATTTTTGTTTCCATTATGATCTTAAAGGAAATTCCAAATCGTTTTGCTGTGATCGGCGGCATAATTTCATTTCTTGGTTTACTGTATGTTATTGGACGAGGAAGTTTTTCCAATTTGACTCAATTGGGTGGGCATTGGGGTGATGTGCTCATGGTTTTGGCAGTATTTTTCTATGCTTTTTATGGGGTATTTCTTAAAAAATGGCAGTTAAAAATTCCTTTGCTGATCAGCCTGTATGTGCAAATTGGATTTACGCTGATCTACCATTTACCTTTTGTACTGTGGTTTGGACTAGATCCAATCGACACTCATAATGCTACCAGTGTGCTTTATGCAGGTGTCTTTCCTTCATTGGTTGCACCTTTACTCTGGATGATGGCAGTTCAATATTTAGGGCCGAATAGAACCAGTATCTTTATGAATTTAATGCCAGTGTTTACAGCAATCATCGCATATTTCTGGTTACATGAAGAATGGACGATTTATCACACAATAGGTGGTGTAATTATTCTATTGGGCATCGCATTGGCGCAAAAAAAAATCATTAATTGTCAAAAAAAGCACATGAGCTGAATAATTATTTTGTTGATATTGGGTGAAAAATAGACAAACAGTTTGATGTTTTTCATCCAAATTAGTTGCTAAAATTTGAATATTATTATTTAAATTTTAGCATTATTCGATTAAAAAAATAAATTATAAAATAAATTGAAACACTTAATTTTATTGCCTAATTCAATCAATAATATGCTTAATATTTAGTGTTAAGTATCAGAAGAATAATGTATTTGTATTCAAAATATATTTATAGGATAATATTTTCATAGCAGGTATTAAGTTTTTCTTAATGACTTGTCTACAGCAAATTTGCATACCCTCTGGATGTTGTTAAATACATCCTTTTCATACTCAGCCAACCCTATATCTGGCTGAGTTTTTTTTTTACTTTTTTTTAATGCATTAATAGATTTTAAATTTACGTGATTAGTATGAGAAAAACCAATTAAGCACGAATCACAGTTCCAGTAGAGGCATCGATTATTTTACTGGGTTCACGACTTAAACCTAAATCACCATTCAAATAATCGAGCTGTGCACCAAAATATTGGTTAGCATTTTGCAATGATCTTGCAGGTTCTAAGCCTGCTGGGTTGGCACTGGTTGAAACAATGAAGCCATTGAAAGCATTACACAAAGCTATACATAAAGGATGATTGGTCACCCGTACAGCAACTTGTGTATGGTTACCTTTAATCCATTGAGGAATATGCTCATCGGCAGGGAGTAGCCATGTGGTTGCCCGTTCATTATTAGCGCGTTGCGTCCATGATTGAATGATTTGTTCACGAATAGTGGGATCAATACCTTTCAATAAATGCTCCACTTGTGAAATTTGTCCCGCCAGTAGAATGACGCCTTTTTCAATCGGGCGTTGTTTTAGTCTTAGGATTTCGTTAAACGCTTGCTCATTGAATGGGTCACATCCTAGACCCCATACCGCCTCTGTTGGATAAGCCAATACTTTGCCTTGTTTTAAGGTTTGGGCAGCTTCAGCAACGGAGGTTGTAATCATCTATATTCACCATGTCAGTTCTGACAATAAAACACTATTGTGAACCTTAATGACTTGTACGGCAACGCAAGTAAAGACCAGATTGTTGGATACATAAGCCTAAAAGTTCTAATTCCATTAGTTGGCTGGTTAATGTTGCGGTGGCTAAATCAGATTTTTGTGAAAGTGTATCAAGGTCTTGCCCAATCCAATCTAGACGTTGGTAAAGCTGAAATAAATGCTCGGGAATGTCGGGTCGGTATTCTACTTTTTCTTGTTCTATGCAGTACCATTGGGTTGGAAGTGCAAGATCTTCAATAACTAGTTCAGGATGATCAACCAATATTGCACCTTCACGAATTAATTGGTGGCAACCTTGATGATGCTCACTATAAATATGTCCAGGGATGGCAAAAATTACTTTACCTTGCTCTGCAGCTGTTTGCGCCGTAATTAAAGAACCACTACCCAATTGTGCCTCTGCCACTAAAACACCGAGACTCAGTCCACTGACGATACGATTACGATAAGGAAAATTGCGTTGGATAGGCTGTGTTTCAGGTAAATATTCACTGATGACTGTGCCTGAATTCTGTAAAATTTGTTCTTGTAAAAGTCTATTCTGACTTGGATAGACCAAATCTAAGCCTGAGCCAACGACAGCAATCGTCCGATAATTCTTTAAACCACCTGTATGTGCAGCTGCATCAATACCTTCAGCTAAACCACTGGTAATAAAAAAGCCTTTTTCACTTAAATAATAAGCAAAATCATAGGCAACCTGTTTTCCATGCGGACTTGGTTTACGACTGCCAACAATTGCAATTTGAGGCTGACTCAAATTTTGTGATGAACCTTTGCCAAAAAGAATCGGTGGATGATTGATATAAGGAAGTAATTGTTGCGGATAATGAGGATCGGTATCTAATAAAATAAAGTCACAATGTTGTCGAACTTTCTCTAAACAGATTTGAAATTTAGCTTGACCACTGGTAGTGGCAAAGTCTTTCACTCGTTCGAGATGATTTTTATGAATATTAAGTTCAGACCAACGAATTAAATTTTCAGGCTGAATTGCTTTTGAAATAGAACCAAAATATGTTTCAAGTTTACGCAATGAACTGTGTGAGTGTTGAATCAAATACCAAAGCAAGATGGCATCTAATTGATCTTCAGGTATTTGATTCAACATATATTCACCACAATTTTATACAGTGAATATTTTAATTATCTGCAAGCGCTGTTGGTTTAATTTCAGCACCCAGTTTAATAGGCAAGCTACTGTCTAAAATATACGCATAGCTCAAATGATCAAAGCTCTTAAAGATCATCAGCGTACCAATTTTTTGACTTGGTAGTTTGATTGACTCTTTAGTTTTTGGATCACGAATAACTTCACCTTGTTGGTAAATGCTAAATACTTGTCCAGCTTTAGCGCCACTTAAGCTACCGCGGTCTATGGTCACTACGCCATGTTGAGCTGCTGTCCCAATTGAGCCTTGCACACGAACAACTTTGCCACCGTCAGTTACATCAGTGGTGGTGGTTGGGTAGAATAAACTCGGTAATTCAGCATCATAACGAGGTAATACATAATCACCACGACGAACTTCAGCATTATAGCTATCTGTGAGTTCTAGGGTGGTAATATCATTTTCATCTGCTGTGGCAAGTGCTGAAGCCACTTCAGTGAGTTCAATACCTGCATTGATTTTTTGACCTTCTGCATTAACAAAAGTATACGGTTGAGCTTCGCGATATACGCCATAACGCTGACCAACCACTAAACCATTACCACGTGCATATACCGTTTGACCTGCGCCAGTAACGACACGGTTATCTGCTGCGCCAATGGTATAAGGAATATTTTGTAAAGATTCAGGGTTGATCACAATACTGTGTTCTAACCATTGTTGAATATCTGACAATGGAATGACAGAAATTGCGCTATTGATAGATTCAACACGGACTTGAGGACGTAAAGATGTTCCGCCTTGATGACGACGAATAATACCTTCACAGCCATCTCCCTCATCGACCCCAATAAGTGGACGACCTTCTAAGGTACAAAGTAGCAGTTTATCGCCAGGGTAAATCCAATGCGGGTTTTTAACGTGTTTATTGCTCGCCCAAATTTCAGGCCAGCGCCAAGGTTTGTTTAAAAATTTACCTGCAATATCCCATAAAGTGTCGCCACGTTTGACAACATAGACATAGGGTGCACTTGTTTTGAGTGCAGGAGGATTAGCGTTTGGACTTGCATGTGTTACATCCATGTAAGTGAATCCTGCACTTAAACATAGTGTTACAGCAAGTAATTGTTTCTTGAACCCCTTGGCATGAAAGTTCGTTATGCCAGTTAAAACCTTTTTCATTATCATAATTCCTAAAATTATGTATCTATATGCGTTATAATACGCATATTACACGCATTTTTTTAATGAAGCATATTCTTCATTTAGTTTTAAGATCAATGGCATAGCAAGTGAGGGTACAGTATGGCCTTATTAAATATTCTAAGTTTTCCTGATCCCCGTTTACGCACCATTGCAAAACCTGTCGATACCGTAACCGATGAAATTCGTCAGTTAGCGGCAGACATGTTTGAAACAATGTATGAAGCGCCAGGCATTGGTCTGGCTGCGACACAAGTTGATCGTCACATTCAGCTCATCGTTATGGATTTGTCTGAAAATAAAGATCAACCGATGGTGTTCATTAACCCCAAAGTAACACCGCTCACAGAAGAAACAATGCCTTATGAAGAAGGCTGTTTATCTGTTCCTCAAATATACGATAAAGTTGAGCGTGCGTCACGTGTAAAAATCAATGCAATGGACTTAGAGGGTAAAGCTTTTGAGTTGGAGGCAGATGAGCTGCTTGCAGTTTGTATTCAACACGAAATGGATCACTTAAATGGCAAATTATTTGTCGATTATTTATCGCCATTAAAACGCCAACGCGCACGTGAAAAAGTTGAGAAAGCGGTACGTCAACGTGAAAAGCAAAATGTTGCTGTGAAACGTTAATTTGTATTGCTAATATTCTGAATTTATGCGGTTTTTAAATTCAAATAGAAGATAAAACCCAATTTTGATTGGGTTTTGTTATACTCAGCCCCGTAAAATGTTGAGATGAACGTTTTGTTGAGAATAGGTTTACTGCTAGGTTTTAGCGCAGTATTTTTACAGGTCGCTGTTTTTTTACAGCCTTTATTACCGAAGCAATATCAAATTGCACCGGTCTGTGAAACTATTTCTCAAGTTTTGGTAGAGAGTCAGTTTTACCAAAAACATCAACACAGTACACACCATCAACATGACTCAAAAGATCACGGCTCTGAACATCAGCAGACAGGATATCTACATTCTCAATCTGCACCATTGGATCATGTGTCGCAAATCGCACATGTCGCATCCACGGATCACTCTGAATCTTCTTCGCATCATCACGATGCAGGTCACCAATGCCAATACTGTACAGTGTATGGCAACTTGGTTTTGCCCCCTGAGCTTGAAGTCAAAGCAGTACTAGACCGTATTCAAGTTCGTTTGGTTGCATTCCAAAAAACATTTCGTCATGTTTATTTTGTACTACAACGACTTTTTCTTATTCCCCAAGGGCGAGCGCCACCTCTTTCTGCATAAATCAAAACTTATTTTTAGGGTCTTTTATCAAGCCCCTTACGCTGCTTTAGCCGCAGTTCATATTGATGATTTAAGAGAAAGAAAATGGCTCAACCACAGTTCTATTTACAGCCTTTAACGGCTGCGATTTGTGTTGCATGTTATTCAGCAACAACCTTTGCACAAACGCAGGATAATACTGCCCAACTTGCCCCAATTGTGGTGACTGCACAACTGAATAATACTGCTAATGGTCTGATTATTCATGCAGATCCAAAGCAACCGATTCAGCCTATTCCTGCAAGTGATGGCGCAGATTATTTACAAAGCATTGCAGGTTTTAGTTCAATTAAAAATGGTGGAACCAATGGCGATGTGACCTTCCGTGGCATGTTTGGTTCACGTATAAAAATCCTGACAGATGGCACAGAAAACCTCGGTGCTTGTCCTGTACGTATGGATGCACCAACGTCTTATGTACAGCCTGAAAGTTTTGATCGTATAACTGTCGTGAAAGGCCCTCAAACGGTTCAATATGCCAATACTGGATCTGCAGCAACCGTCATTTTCGAACGTCTAAAACCTGAATTATCGAAAGATAAAAACTATTTAGGGCAAGCTAGTGTCTTAGTCGGTTCTTTTGGGCGTTTGGATCATAATCTTGAAGCGGTTGCAGGTGATGAGAAAAAATATATCCGCTTGAATGCCAATCGTTCGGAGTCAAATAGTTATAAAGATGGTGATGGCAATAAAGTTCCATCGGCTTGGGAGCGTTGGAACACAGATTTAGCATTCGGTTGGACACCGAATGAGGATACGTGGATTGAACTCACGGGTGGAAAGTCAGATGGTGAGGCTTTATATGCAGGTCGTGATATGGATGGTTCACAGTTTGCTCGTGAAAGTCTAGGTTTACGTGTTGAAAAGAAAAATTTAACCTCTGTGATTAAAAAACTCGAAGGGCAGGTAAATTATAGTTATAACGATCATGTGATGGATAATTTTCGTTTGCGTACACCTCCATTAGAAAAAATGAAGCATGGTGACATGACGATGTTGATGCCTAACCCTTCGGAAATGCAGGTTACTCGCCGTACTTTAAATACACGTCTTGCAATGACCAGTGAGTGGAACAAACTGAGTTTGATTACGGGTATCGATTCACAGCAAAACCATCATGCAGGCAGTATGAAGTCATTGATGATGGATATGCCGTTGTCTACCAATATGAAGTTCCACTCTTACGGAGCTTTTGGGGAAATGGCGTATCAATTTAATGATGATTATAAATTGGTCACTGGTGCACGATTAGATCAGGTTAAAATTGATGCTTTAAAGTTGAATGACGAGCGTAAAGAAACTTTACCGAGTGCTTTTATTCGTATAGAAAATCAACATCCTGAGCATAATGCAAAATCTTATGTTGGTTTAGGTTATGTAGAACGTGTTCCAGATTATTGGGAATTGTTCAGTACAGCACATGGCAATACAGGTATGTCTAAACCGGCATTTAATGATCTAAATACAGAAAAAACCTTGCAATTGGACATGGGTTATCAACATCAACACGGTGCTTTTAGCTCATGGGTTTCTGCGTATGCAGGATTGGTGAATGACTATATTCTGATGAGTTATCATAATCACCCAACAACAGGAATGGGTGGGCATGGCTCCGATCATGATCACGGTTCTTCATTCAGTGCAGGGGCAAAAAATGTCGATGTGGTGATTGCAGGTGCTGAAGCAGGTGTGGGTTATCAATTCACAGATGCGATTCAAGCAGATTTGAGTACCATGTATGCGTGGGGTGAGATTGATGATAATCATGATCCATTGCCACAAATTGCACCTTTGGAAGGTCGTTTTAACTTACGTTATGTACAAGATAAATATTCATTGGGTTTATTGTGGCGTGCCGTGGCAAAACAGGATCGTATTAACCTCAATAAAGGTAATATTGTTGGTTATGACATGGGCGAAAGCAAAGGTTTTACGACACTTGCATTAAATGCCACGTATAACATCCAAAACGATATTAGTCTTGCGATGGGTATCGATAATGTTTTGGATAAAACCTATACCGAGCATTTGAATAAAGCAGGCAGCTCAGGTTTCGGTTTTGCATCAACTGAACAATTCAACAATACAGGGCGCAATTATTGGGCTCGTATGAGTATGAAGTTTTAATTGATTGAAATACGTAAAATTTACAGAAATATGAGGATGTGTTATGAGCCAAGAGAGTAATAAGTTATCACCTGAAAAATCATTTTGGGGCTGGAAACTACTTATCATCTCAATCATTTTGAGTTGTATTTTTATGGGTATTTTTTATTTGGCAATGAATAATGAGCCAGATTATATGCCGAGCCAGAAAAACAAAATGATGCAACATAATGAAATGCCTGCGATGCAGGGTTCTGAGCATATGCCACATCAGCAAACAGCTTCTGAGCCGATGCCTTCACATCACACCAATCAATAGATCGTGAGTTGTATGTAAAAAGAAGGAAGTCATAATGGCTTCCTTCTTTTATTGCATATTTAACTTTTTAAATATTGTTAGTGCATTGTCGCTAAATTTTGGCTTTGTTCATTATATATTTCAAGTCCGATTTTCTGCATTTCACGACCATTTTTTAATAAAAAATCATCTAAAAATTTAAAGCGTCGAGCACCTGTATAAAGCAAAGCATTTTTTGCAAAAAGATAATAAGCAAACCAAGATGCAGATCGAGGTTTTAAACCTAACTTTTTCATTTGGCTGCGACCAATGAAAAACTGTGTAAGTTCAAGGTGTTGTCTATAGGCGATTTTCTGTTGGAGTGGACGAAAATAGCGATATTGTCGCTCAAAAGGCTCTTTAGATAAGCTTGAGCCGAGTGAAATACTACTTTCGTCTGCATTCGGATGGGTAAATCGCAGCCAATAAATGAGTTTCCAACCCTCAGATTCTTCATCAATTAACCATTTTTCATCAATACCCATTAACCAACCTGCATATTTCCAAAAGTGCAGAAAATTATCAACTTCCTGTTTTTTTGGGAAAATACCTAAGGCTCTAATTCCCAATAAAACCACACCACTAAAAGCAATATTTGTCATGGCTTGATCATACTGGTTAATTGCTGTTCCCCATGTTTCGGCATCCCATTTTTCAGATTTATTCAATTGGAAGCGAACTAAAGAATGAATAAAACGGACATATAGCGTCGATGTAAAGCCTGCATTAAAGCGTTCAAATGAATTGGGTTCTGTAATATCCATCCACCATTTATTGGTTTCTGCCAGTCTTTTACCTGCTTGTTTGTTCGATGCACCAGTCAAAATCAAAGGTTGATTAAAGCCTGGATATAAATAACCCGTCATTAATGCCAGATCACGTAAAACCAAACTATTATTTAAACCCAGGCGATAAGTGAACTGCAAAGAAGCATCAATTTTTTGTTGATTAAACCAACTTGGTTTTTGTTCGACTAAATTAAAAAACTCGGTCAGTTCAGGTATTTCATGCGGAAGTTGATCTAAACCTTTATACAGTGCTGTTTCAAAATATTTACGATGCTCTCGCGGGTTTTGCATCACCCATTGCATGACCTTATCCATGGGAATGTCGCCTGTTTGAAGTGATTCATTTAGCGATAAATATTCTTCATAGCTCGGCTGAATATAATCATTGGTCATATAACCTAGAATTTTTGCTTTTAAATCAGATTTCACCATTTGTTCAAATGGTGCTAAACGTTTTGGGGTGATTATCGTTTGCATCGAATTTAATTTCCGATTATTGTCTAGTTAAACTATAATATGAATATTTATTCGCATTCAATTCGCATTTAAAAGGTTGGATAATGAGAAAAAAACCGCAACAACAACGCGCCAAAATTATCGTAGAAAATATTTTAGAAGCTACACAGTTGTGTATTGTAGAATATGGTCTACAGCAAGTGACAACACCTAAAATTGCCGAAAAATCAGGTGTTAGTGTTGGGTCGATTTATCAATACTTCGAAAATAAAGATGAGATTGTCCAAGAACTATTAAGCCGTAAGAGTGAACAACTGGGTCTAGCACTCAAGCAAATAGCAATGTCACAGGAAGGATTAAACCTAGAAGAGATCGTACCTCTTAGTATTCAATTCGGTTTTGATATGATGAAGGCTGATGGTGGTTTCTTTATGGAGATCCTTAAAAGTTGGCACGGTTATAATAATTCAGAGGCAGCACAGATATTAGAAAAGCATTTTTATGAAGTGGGCCTATATGTATTTAGTCGTTTCTTTAAAGACTGGAGTTTTGAAATACTTAAGAATAAATCCTTTGTCATTATCAATAGTACATTATTCACCATGATGCGATATGTGAGTAATAATAACTTTCTGATTTCAGAACAACAGCTTAAAAAGGAATTAAGCCTCATGATTGTGGCATATCTACAACAACCAGAATAAAAGCATAAATTTTAATTAAAATAATAATCAATATAAAACAATGATTTATTGTTTTCTTGGTTTGAAATATAAACACCTGATTAATTAATTTAAAAAAAGGGGTTGTTCTGGAAATGAAATGCTGTAGAATGCACATCCATCGGCGGTGATGTTAAATGAAACTTCTGATAAATCAATAGCTTGGTTGGG
>NZ_JBIMDK010000027.1:0-28496 GCF_048552595.1 Acinetobacter psychrotolerans
CAAAGTTAAGATGATGGTATGACAATTTTATATACTCCATAAACCCTTTAAATTAATTAGGTGGTTTATGTCGCACTTCAAGTTTTACTCTGCCCTCTTTCAAATAATTCACCAATTTCTTTATAAAAGAAATTATTTTCACCTGTTAATTCCGAATATACTTGTAGTTTTAAAAAATCCTTATTGTAGTATGGCTCTATATTATCTATATATTCAATTGCTTCAAAAATTAATTTTTCCTCAATCATTCTTTTAAGTCTTTCATTAATTTTAATCTGACCCTCAACCAATGAATTACTAAAACCTTGAATACATAATTTATCCACATTGAATAGAGGCTCTAAAAAATCTAATTCAACAAGATAAAGCTGACTATCAAATAGAATGAAATTATTATTTACTTTATCCTCCATATACAAAATATTATTTACCACATTAAAATAAGGTATTTCAAATTTATTTAAAACCCTATTATTTAATGCTGCAATAGCTCTTACATCGTTATTTAGATTCACGTATCTTTCGATATTAAAAACAATTATATAAGCATACTCATTAGCATTAGCAATATCTTCAAGCTCTTTAACCTCATAGTTTTTTGTAGATAAAAAAACCAAATCAATCACATTTAAATACTTATCAAATAAAGATTTTTCCAATTCAGAATCTGCATTAATAACAATTATTTTTTTATAGACAAAGCTTCCATCTTTCAAATGAAAAGCTAAAGCACTATGTGTTAATATATTGTCCAGATATAAATTTACATCTTTATCATCACCCCAAAAGAAAAGATCAATACTTCCTAAAGTAGAGATATCTACTTCTTCTTCCAATCTTTTATTTAAATAACCCAATATAATTTCATTAGAACTCATCATAATTCTCTATGGCTTTGTTGCACAAAGATTAAAGAGTTAATACTTCCCAAGCAACTCAAATTTAAGACATAACTCGGGTATGAGGTCGGCCTATTTCGTAAATCTGTTGAGGACTGCCATACGTGCATGAATCTCGTTGACTTGACTGTCAAAATTCCTAGCACTGAGTCTATCGCCTCACAACTGGATGCAAGGCATCTTAGTTTCAACCAAACTTCGCCGATGTTAGCCTGACCATTTTTTCCATAGTGTGCTGCCTAAACGTTTAACTGTTCGAAGTAATTCATTTCGCTCTAGCGAACTAGTCTTTGCATCTTTCCAAGGCTTAGCATTTTTCCTTGGTGGAATCACTGCAAGGGCTTGCCGATCTGCAATGACCTGACGGCATTTTTTGGTGTCATAAGCACCATCAGTATAAACGGAGTCAATCTGCTCATCTTGTGGAATCTGTTCGAGTAAATCACCGAGGACTTGTGAATCACTGACATTATATTGGTTTTAAGCTGAATAGCACGTATTTTCAGGTTTTAGCATCTATACCAATATGTAGTTTACACCATTGACGACGATATTCAGGCTGATGTTTCTTGCGTTTCCATTCACCTTCACCTAAAAACTTCAAGCCAGTTGAGTCGACAAATAGATGTAGTCCATCATTACTTGTCTGATAGCTAATTTGAATATCAATATGCTTTTGCCTTCTACAAAGCGTAGAGTAATCTGGCGCTGTCCAAGTCAAACCACATAACCTAATGAGGCTCAAACCTGTGACCATACGTAAAGAAAGTCGAAATAGAGATTTGATCATCAAACAGTATTGAATCACTATATCCGAATAGGTTTGATTTCGACCATGTTTGCCTTGTGGCTGAGCCTACCATTGGGTTGTAGGATCAAACCAAACCGAGATATTTCCACGATTTATTAATGCTCGGTTGTATGTCAGCCAATTGGTTGTACAATAAATTTTAGGTGTAGGTTTATTCATCTGAGGATTATATTGCTGCACAAGCCTTGAACAATAAGTTTGTGCAAAAAAGCCCTTTAACAGACATCATAGTTAGATTTAACAAAATATCTAAGTATTAAATATAATAAATTATAAGTAAAAAAATTTACAGAACTATTTCTAGTATCTGTAAATTTTATTTATAAGAGCATGTTAAATAAAGAATATTTGATAAACTTTACAAAATATAGTCTCTAGGGTGTACTAAAACGGTAAGTCATCATCCAAGTCCGCAGGTGCAGCAGTTGGCGCAGAGGTAGGGGCTGCAGTAGGTTTAGGCGATTGGAAACCTTGGTTTACACTATTTCCGCCATTGCCATAACCACCTTGATTTGCTTGGTTACCTTGATTGTAACCACCTTGGTTACCGCCCTGATTACCATAACCGCCGCCTTGGTTATTATTACCACCTTGTTGGTTATTGTTAAAACGTGGTTGATTAAAACCACCGTTTTCTCCAGCATTTTCACCGCCTTGTTGGCGATTACTATCAAGCATTTGCATTTGTTCGCCACGGATTTCAGTCGTGTAACGCTCTTGACCATTTTGGTCAGTCCATTGGCGCGTACGTAAAGAACCCTCGATATACACTTTCGAGCCTTTACGTAAATATTGCTGTGCAATTTCACCTAAACGGTTATGTAACACAATACGGTGCCATTCTGTTTGTTCTTTTCTTTCGCCCGTATTTTTATCAGTCCAAGATTCACTTGTCGCAATTGAAAATTGAGTGAGAGACCCCCCATTTGGGAAAGTTTTAGTCTCAGGATCTTTACCTAAAGTACCAACTAAAATTACTTTATTTACACCGCGCATCTGACTTTATCTTCCTATTCAATTCTATGTTTTACTTTATAAGAGTTATGTTTAAATGGCTACCTCTTTACCAAACAAGTGCGTTAAATGTTGTCGCCCAGCATCATCTAATTGCTGTTTATCGACTTTTATATATGCAACTTGTTGGTCAGACATCACCACGACTTCTTCAATACCATGAATCGCTAATAACTGAGAAGTCCAATCATCGGTTTGTTTATTCTCAGGTAATCGCAATACAATTGATGTTAAATAGTGTGGTTGCGCCAACCCAAAACTAATGAGCAGCCAAATTATAGCAATTGCGGATAAAACACTCCAACCCATTGCTGTATTATTGAGTAAAATCAGTTGACCGCCGAGCGTTCCACCACAAAATGCACCTAAAAATTGAGCACTGGCATTAACACCCATTGCTGTTGCTTTAGATTGAATTGGTGCTGCTTTCGATAGCCACGATGGTAATAAAGCTTCCATCACATTAAACGCAATGAAGAATAATCCTAATCCTAACAATAAGATGTATTTAGACTCATAACCAAAGATCAGAATAATAAGCCCTGCAATAACCCCAGTAATTGCGACGAGGAAAATACTGCGCATTTTGCGGTATTTTTCGGCAAGGATAATACTTGGAAATGCAAAAAATAGACTAATCACCAATAATGGCAGATAAACAATCCCATGTTTTGAAAGTGGTATTCCTGCAAATTCAATCAATTGCGAAGGAATATAAATAAACATCGCAGTTAATAATAGGTGTAATGAAAATACTGAAACATGTAAACGATTCAGATCAGCCATTTTCAAGACTTGTTTCAACTGAACTAAATAGCCTTGTTTATAGTTTTTATGATGTCGTGTGGTTTTAGGTACCATAAATAACATGAGAATGGCGAGCATCCCCATGATCGTTGTTACCCAAAATAATCCAGAAATACCGACAAATGTGGTTAACCAAGGACCTACACTAAATGCGACGACGAAGGATAATCCTATACTCATGCCCATGGTTGCCATAGCTTTAGTACGGTTTTCTTCACGCGTGACATCGGCAAGTAAAGCCATTACTACAGCAGAAACTGCACCTGCACCTGCAATAGCACGACCAATAATGACACCATAAATCGTTTCCGACATCGCTGCGACTGCGCCACCCAATGCAAATAGCAGCAAGCCAAATACAATTAAAGGTTTACGATGAAATCGGTCTGCCCACAGGCTAAAAGGGATTTGTAATAAGGCTTGGCTTAATCCATACACCCCAACGGCAAGACCAATGAGTGCTGGCGTAGCATATTGATATGACTGTCCTGCTACAGCAAACACAGGAATGATCATGAACAGCCCCAACATGCGTAAGGCAAATATACTGCTTAAAGCAATGGTTGAGCGACGTTCTAAAGCATTCATCATATTTATAAACTTTTAAATTCAAGCGGATTACATTCTCTACACATCATCGCATATTGACGCGTCTTTGTGGTGAGTTGGAATTGGATATTCCATAAAAAAGGGATGCCATTCTGCATCCCTGATTATAATCGCTTTTCTTAAAAAACGATTAAGCCCATTTTTTAACTGGATTTTTCTATGTATTTATTATATCGAATAGATGCAAAAACTGCCCAAACAATCAGTGCGACACCAATTAAACCTGTCACCAGTTCTGGAACATGCACACCTGTTCCACTCACCAGCATGATGAATGCTAATGCACCAATCGCATAATGCGCACCGTGCTCAAGGTAGATAAAAGCTTCTAAAGTTCCTTTATCCACTAAATAAATAGTCATGGAACGGACAAACATGGCACCAATCGCTAGGCCGAGCATAATAATCACAACATCGGAAGTAATCGCAAATGCACCAATCACACCATCAAAACTAAAAGATGCATCTAAAACTTCAAGATAAATAAAACCGCCAATACCTGCTTTGATTATCCCCGTCGGTGCGCCATTGGCATCATGACCAACAGCATTACCATTTTCATCTACTTCTGGTTCGCCGCCGAGTAAATGGCTGAGTACTTGAACACCAATATAAACCACGATGCCCCAAATGCCTGCCATCATTACAATCATTTTTTTCGATTCTTCAACATTTGCAGCCATGATTAATAATGCAACCAGTGCAATAAATACCGACATTGCAGGAACATTGGCAAGGTTAGTTAAACGGCGCTCTAACCATTTAAACCAGTGTGTGTCTTTACCATCATCGAGGAAAAAGTTTAAGAAAACCAATAATAAGAAAGCTCCACCAAAAGCTGCGATTTCAGCATGATGGGCAATGAGTCGATCTGAATAATTTTTTGGATCGTTCAGTGCCATCTTCACAACGTCGATCATGCCCATATCGGCTGTCACGGCGACAATGACGATTGGGAAAATTAAACGCATCCCAAATACAGCAACAAGGATACCTACGGTTAAGAAGATCATTTTCCAAAAAGGATCCCAATTACGCAGTACCGAAGCATTAACAACCGCATTATCAAAAGATAGTGACACTTCCATCACTGCAAGAATTGCTGTAATGCTCAATGCTGTGATCATTGCTTGTATGCCAGCATTTGGACCGTGATTCAGTCCCCAATATGCAGAAATCGCTAAACACACGATTGTAAAGATAATTGAGAAACCAAAATGTTTCATCATGACAAATCGACCTTGGAAATTTTAGAAAAAAATCGGAAATAACTTGAGATAATCTTAAGTATTGATGTCAGTAATTATGACCACTTTTTTACATTCTGCCCAAATACTTCATATGATTTTTTGAAGAATCAGTACGATTCAATCAGGATATGATTCCTTTAAAGTTGAACTTTGTTATAGTCCAATGATTAGAGTTTGTTAATATTTCATAAATAAGCAGTTATTTTTAGGATTTTAAAATGAGTTTTTCTCAGGACGTTTGGCAACGCAATCTGGCTTTATATCAAAAAACATTGGCATTACCATTTAACCAAGAACTTGCAAGTGGAACTCTCAGCAAAGAAGTCTTTTGTCATTATGTCATTCAAGATGCACATTATTTGGTAGCGTATGGACGTGCTTTAGCTGTATGCGGTGCGAAAGCGTTCGATGCCGATGATATTATCCAGTTTACTCAAGGTGCTAAAGAAGCGATTGTCGTCGAACGGACTTTACATGATGGTTTTATGCAGAATTTTGGCATAGGCAAAGCTGATTTTGAAAATACACCACTAACACTGGCTTGTCATCACTACACCTCATTTTTAACGGCAACCGCATGGTCTGAAAGTTACCCTGTGGTACTGGCGTCTTTACTGCCTTGCTTTTGGATTTATGCAGAAGTTGGTAAAGATATTGTGAGTAAATCGGTTGAAAATAACCCGTATCAAGCTTGGGTAGATACCTATTCAGGTGAAGAATTTAATCAAGCAGTGAAAAATGTTTTAGCAACGATTGACCGTATTGCAGAACGTTGTGATGCCGATACGCTTGAGAAAATGCACAAAGCATATACCAAAGGTGCTGAACTGGAATGGTTATTCTGGGATGGTGCGTATAACCAAAGACAGTGGTTAGGATTGGATTAACAGTATATAAAATAAAAAGATAGGATTAAAAAAACCGCTTTCCATCACTGTTGATGATGTAGAGCGTTTTTTATCAGATATATTACTTTAAAGTCAGGTCATCGTTTAAATTTTTAAGGCGTTAAATTGACAACAATCAATGCAACTAATGCAGGTAATGCCTGAATATATAAAATCTTTTTACTGGCAGTCATTGCACCATAAACACCTGCAACCAATACACAGCCTAAAAAGAAATTGGCAAGTTGAATAGCAAATGGCGCTGCGGCACACAATGACCAAATGAGTCCTACTGCAAGAAAACCATTATACAAACCCTGATTTTGCGCTAAAACTTTGGTTAATTTAGCTTTTTCTAAGCTATTTCCAAAAGCTTTCAGACCCATAGGTTTATCCCACAGGAACATTTCTAAAATAAGAAAATAGATGTGTAAAAAGGCGATTAAGCCAATTAAAATTTTACCAACGATCATACGAATCCCTTTATTCTTTCTACTTATTCATAGCAACTAAATTAACATAATTTAAAATTCATTTTAAAGTTTTCTATGACGCATCCGTAAATCATGCACATTCAAGCTATGGTTCAATATGACCCAATTGATTATGTACTGTGTGCTTAACCCTCAATCCAATAATATAACCACGGCAATACAGTTGCCAAAAGGATACTGACCACTAAACCAAGCATCAATTTCATCGCATCTTTACTGACATTACGAGATGTTAAGCGTTTACCCACTCCTTCTAAATGCATTGCCATTGCAAATTCACGACCTGCGAGTAAGCCTAAGAACACCCAAGTGGTACTCATTGGAATATTACTTAACTCTTTAAATACCAATAAAATAATGGCGTACATAAAATCGATAATCGTTGCAGAACGAACATCTTGCACCCCAGTTTTAGTGTCAATAATGTTTTGGATTGCGCCACCACGTTGGTAGAAAACGACACCTAAAAGAATGACAAATATAGCGATGGCAAATAACATGAACCAAAATGGTACAACACGTGGTACATAAACGAAAATATTGGCTAGGTCTTGAATCAGCCACTGACTCCATAAAAATCCTGTTGCAACCCATTGAATTGCAATCCAAGTTTTAGGTGTAGGTTCATGACGTGTTTGACTGAAATAAATCGTGACTTTTTTCACTACAAAGCGATAAATAATAATCGCGACAATAAAAGCAACGACATAACCCATAATCGATTTAGTCAGCATACCACTTAAGCTGCTTGGGGAAAAAATCGTCAACACTAAGAATGTGGTACTAACAGGAATGCCAAATCTTGTTAAAAATAAAAGAATTAAAGGTGGAATTACATAAAGCCAAGTCATTCCTTCTTTCGGAAATGGAATGGTTTCTAAACGTCCATAGGAAGCATCGCCAATTCCTGAAACCCACCATCCATATAGCAATACCACAGTTAGAATGGTACTGGTATAAAGCCATAGCATCCACCAAGGTCTGTGTGCATTCGATGAGATGAATGTCCCCAAAGTTTGAGGAACATCATTTCCGACTATAGAATATGCAGCTAAACAGAAGCCAATAATCATTAATATATCAATGCTCATCTGTACACCACCCAATTTGGACGCATAAAACAGTCTTTAATTTGATAAAGTGTGCGATATTATTCCACTTTGCATGTTTTACAACCCTTAAGTGCAGTCAATTCACTGCAAAATTTAAAATATCTCTTAAAATCAGTCACTCTGAAATCTAAATTTTTCACGATTTTCAACATCATTCACCAAGACTTTGCTTTAAACTGCTGTACAGGCTCACATTTAATTCCAATCAGCAAAACAATATGACTGTTACGCCCGTACATAAAAAATTACAGCCTGAATTCCGGCTTTTGGTCTTTTTAGTCTCGATTGGCTTTTTCATGCAGGGTTTAGATACCACAATTATCAATACTGCACTCCCTGCTATGGCTGAAAGTTTACAAGAAGATCCCTTACGAATGCATGGCGTGGTGATTAGCTATGTATTGTCAGTGGCTGCCTGTATTCCGTTAAGTGGTTGGTTGGCAGACCGTTTTGGTGTGCGTAATATTTTCTTTATAGCGATTGTTATTTTTACACTTGCTTCTTTGGGATGTGCCTTATCGCATAACTTTAATAGCTTAATTGTATTCAGAGTTATTCAAGGCATAGGTGGTGCTTTATTGTTACCTGTTGGACGTTTGGCAATGCTACGGCTGATTCCACGAGAGCAGTTCCTCTCTGCCATGAGTATGATGAGCCTTGCAGGATTACTCGGTCCTTTAATGGGGCCTATACTCGGTGGATGGTTAGTCGAATATGCTTCATGGCATTGGATTTTTTTGATCAATTTACCTATGGGTATTTTGGGCATCATCGTGACATTTAAAGCCATGCCAAACACCACAGAAGCTTCTGTAAAAAGCTTTGACTTAAGCGGCTTTATTTTACTGGTCATTGCGATGGTTGGAATGGCACTGGGTATTGAAAATATCGCCAATCCTGAAGTCTCTCAAAATTTAAGCATTGGATTATTTTCTGCAGGACTGATTGCCGCACTCACCTATGCTTACCATGCACATAACCATAAAAATGCATTATTTCGTAGTACCTTATTTAAAAATAAAATTTATGCGATTGGTATTTTAGGCAATTTTTTTGCCCGTTTTGGCAGTAATGCAATTCCTTTTATTCTACCTTTAATGTTACAGGTGGCATTTAAAATGGAACCATTCATGACAGGTATCATGATGACACCTGTCGTATTAGGTTCCTTATTTTCCAAACCAATTATCCGTCCCATTATTTCACGGGTTGGTTATCGTCGTTTTTTGTTAATTAATACCATACTTGTTGGCGCATGTATTGCGAGTTTTGCCCTAACCACGGCGGACACGCCCATCTGGCTCAGAGCCTTGCATTTCTTTATTTTCGGCACACTCAATTCATTACAGTTTGTGACTATGAATACGCTGACGTTAAAAGACTTACCACAGCAGGATGCAAGCAGCGGCAATAGTTTCCTATCTATGATTATGATGTTGTCGGTAAGTATTGGTATTGCAATGGCTGGAACTTTGCTCAATATTTTTACAGACTATTATGGTGATGAAAATATCACTCAAGCTTTTCATACCACGCTGCTGTGTTTAGGAGCAATTAACATCATCACTGCTTTTATTTTTTATCAGATTCCGAAAGATCGAGAGATTTAAATTATTTCAGGATGTAAGCTAATAAACGTGGACATAGTTTTGCTGAGCAGATCACGCTAAACTAAAGCATCCTGAAATTCAGAATCAATATGCAAAAAAAATCAGCCAAAAAACAAAAACAGCTGCTCTGCTATAGCTCGGCTTTTGCAATGACTGCGCTATGTATTGCCATTGTGACCTATCTTAGTGTCTTTCATCAAAATCCTGCATCCGCAGAAAGCTACCCAATCCAAGGTTTTGATGTTTCCCATCACCAAGGTGAGATTGACTGGAAAAAAATTTCCCCTCAGCAATACCAATTTGTCTATTTAAAAGCCACAGAAGGCGGTGATTTTAAGGACACTAAATTTCAGGATTATTGGCTCGAAGCACGTGAAAACGGGATGCGTGTTGGGGCATATCATTTCTTTAGACTGTGTCGTGATGGCACAATTCAGGCACAAAATTTTATAAATACTGTCCCAAATAAAGCCAATGCGCTGCCGCCTGTTATGGATTTGGAATACGATAGTAACTGCATCAACAACACGACCAAAGATAAATTACTCAAAGAAATTCGGGTAATGCATAATCAACTACAAAAACATTATGGCAAACAGCCTATTTTTTATACCTCTAAAAGTTTCTATAATATTGTTTTAACAGGTGAGTTTAAAAGCACCCCCATTTGGATTCGTGAATATAAAGAATCACCCGATTTAAAAGACAAACGCCCTTGGACGTTCTGGCAAAAAACCAGTCAGGGTTCAATCCAAGGGATTACCAAAGCTGTGGATTTAAATGTATTTCATGGCAATGAAGAAGAGTGGAGGAAGTTTCTAGAAAAGAATCGTCTATAATTGAAAATGGCGACTTCGGATAAAACAATAAAACCTCTACATGTGCATAGAGATACAACCAACAAGCGATGGATCTGTCATGAACTTAAAGAAAATATTCACCATTTCAATCACTGTCATTATTTTTCTCATCATTGCTGTTGTGACTTTTCTATTGCAACCCTCTGGGCATGTACAGGATTTCCAGAAATGGATTTATCAACCCGATCACAAACAACAAAACTTAGAAAATCAAAAAGTGCTGCCAAATCAACTAACTGTTAGATTTTTTGGTGTTTCTACTCTGTTATTTGATGATGGTAAAACGCAGATTTTAATTGATGGATTTTTTACTCGACCATCATTATCACAAATACTGTTTAAACCTGTACACAGTGACCCAAAACTGATTGCACAAATCATTCAGGATTATGATTTAAAGCGCTTAAATGCTGTATTTACTTCGCATTCGCACTATGACCACGCCTTAGATATTGCAGAATTAGGCATACAACAACCTGTCAAAATTATCGGCTCAGAAAGTTCGCTCAATATAGCCCGTGGCGGAAAAGTTGCAGAGGCACAATTACAACTAATTCAACCCATGCAAAGTATGCAGTTTGGTGAATTTAAAGTTACATCAATTCCCTCACAACACACTCCACCCACTGCGGTCAATAATGATCTGGGCGAAATTATCACTCATCCGCTGCAACAACCTGCACGATTTTCTGAGTTTAAAGAAGGTCATAGTTTTGATTACTTGATAGAACATGCCAAACAAAAAATATTGGTCAAAGCGAGTACAGGCATTGTTCCAAATCAATTGAAAGGTATTAAAGTCGATACCTTATTTTTAGGTATTGCACAGCTTTCAAGGCAAAGCCCTGAATATCAACAACAATACTTAGAGCAAACCATTGCCACAGTCAAACCAAAGGTGGTGATTCCGATTCATTGGGATAACTTCTGGGAACCGTTACCACTGAATCAGCCATTGGATTTTTTACCTTATGTGGCAGACAACACATCTAAAAGTATGCAAAATTTGATTGATTATGCGGAAAAGCATCATGCTCAAGTACAGCTTTTGACACAACCTGTCGCCTATCCCATTCAATAATTTTTAATCCGCATCCACTGAGGAAGGATTACGTTAGAATACAGATATAGCGTTTAATACTGTGTGATTCATGAGAAAAATCATCCACATCGATATGGACGCATTTTTTGCATCTGTAGAACTACGTGAGCGACCTGACTTGCAAAACTTACCTGTGGTGATTTCCTCACACCATCCACGGGCGGTGATTGCTGCGGCTTCATACCCTGCCCGAAAGTTTGGTCTACGTTCTGCGATGTCGATGACACAAGCCAAAAAACTTTGCCCACAAGTGGTGGTGATCGAACCTAATTTTGAAAAATATCGTGATGTATCACAACAGATTCATCAAGTATTTCAAAAATATACCCATCTAATTGAGCCATTGTCTTTGGATGAAGCCTTTCTTGATGTCACGGAAAATTTACAAGATATTCCAAGTGCAACTGAAGTAGCAGAACGGATTCGTACAGATATTTTCAAAGTCACAGGACTGACCGCTTCGGCAGGTGTTGCACCGAATAAATTTCTTGCCAAAATCGCTTCAGATTGGAATAAACCGAATGGTATTTGCATTATCAAACCCAAACAAGTGCAACATTTTATTCAAGATTTACCACTAAAAAAAATTCCAGGTGTGGGCAAAGTCACGCAGGAAAAACTCAAAACGCTGCAACTGGAAACTCTGGGTGATTTACAACAGATTGATGAAAATGTGCTGATTCACCACTTTGGTAAATACGGTAAGCAATTATTTTTATATGCACAAGGGATCGATGATCGTCCTGTGCAGTCAGAAAAACAACGACAACAAATTTCCAAAGAAATTACCTTTGATGATGATCTCACTCTCGAACAATGTTCTCCTTATTGGGATCAGTTAATTGAACGTGTCTGGCTCAGTCTAGAAAAAAAACAAATGCAGGCACGCGGTGTTACCGTCAAACTGAAACTTAAAAATTTTCAAGTTTTACAACACAGTAAAAGCTTCAAACAAGCTCTCAACTCACAACAGGACATGACTCAGGTCATGCAGATATTACTGAATGAAATGCAGATTCCTGAACATTATCAATTCCGTTTAATTGGAGTTGGACTATATCAACTAACCGAACAACAGGATGAATCTCAACTATCATTGTGGTAAATAAAATGATGACTTCTACATCAACAATAGAGACTATTTTTTAATCAAAAGAACATCGTTAGACTAAATACTTACCATTTTGGTTAAAAAATAGCGTAATCTAACTTCCGCAGACATTTACCCATGTCATGTAGATCTGCTGAAAATCATCTTTACTTTCAGCATATTGTCCTGTGATTGGCGTGACGATCAAATCCGAAGATTACAGGGCGCTTAGAACAATAAAAGGGTATTCCCACACTTCAAGCACCGCTGCAATTCAAAATCACACAAACTTCACCTAAAATTCATTCGCCTAGTTACTGCAATTTGATTACACTCGAATTGAACATTTACACAGCTAACACCGATGCATAATAAAAAACAAATTCTCTGCGTAGAAGATGATGCCGCCATACTCATGCCGCTACGCTACGCCCTTGAACGTGAAGACTGGGTGGTCAGTTGGGCAAATACAGGCACTCAAGCCATTGCTATGGTAGAACAACAAACTTTTGATTTTATTATTTTAGATGTCGGATTACCCGATCTAAACGGTTTTGAAGTCTGTAAAAAAATTCGTCATTTCAACCAAACTCCTCTGCTCTTTTTAACAGCTCGGGATGATGAAATTGACCGTATTGTCGGACTGGAAATTGGTGCAGATGACTACTGTACCAAGCCTTTCAGCTCACGTGAAATCGTGTCTCGGATTAAAGCCATTTGGCGCAGGATGGAGATCCAAAATCAATTACAACAGCAAAATAAAACAACATTTGTTGATGTAAAAGCGACCACATCGAAAACTTGGCAATGTCAGGATGAATCCATACAGATTCAATATTTTGGTACTACATTACAACTGACCCGTTATGAATATCGATTACTTAAATTGCTGATTGATCATCCTGAACAAGTGTTTAGCCGTCAACAACTGATGGATCATATCTGGGAACATCCTGAACATAGTCTGGAACGAACCGTAGATACCCATATAAAAGGATTACGACAAAAACTCAGATATATCTCGACTGAGCATGATCCAATTATTACCCATCGTGGTTTTGGCTATAGCATGAAACGATTGGATTAAGGCAGCAATACAATGTCGATCTTTATCCGCATCTGGTTTTTCTACGGTCTGATTATCCTGTTGGGGCTCTGTTTTATGTCCTACACCTTCAATCAACAAGTCAAACCTAATGTCCGTCAGGTGGTAGAAGATACCCTTGCGGAAAATGCCAATATTATCGCCATGCTTGTCGCTGAAGATGTTTATGAAAATAAAGTATCTACGCCACAATTTGATGAAAAAATTCAGAATGCACTGAACCGAAAGATGAATGCCAATATCTGGCAGCACAATAAAAAAGAAATCAATCAACAAATTTACATCACCAATACCAAAGGCACAGTGATTTATGACTCTCAAGGAATAGCAACAGGTCAGGATTATTCCAAATGGAACGATGTTTATCTGACCTTACAGGGCAAATATGGCGTACGTTCTACCCGTAGCAATCCATACGATGTTAATAGCAGCACCATGTTTATTGCCGCACCCATTTTTTATCAGATTAATCAGCAGCAACAACTGATTGGCGTGATCAGTATTGGCAAACCGAATAGTTCTGTTCAACCCTATATTCAACGTGCAGAAGATCAACTCTTCCGACAGGCTATCTGGATTACCCTACTCAGCCTGTTTCTAGCAAGTTTGGTCGCCTACTGGCTCAAACACAGTATAGATCGGGTGCGTAAATATGCACAGGCGCTTGCACCAGTCAATCAAACCCCTTATTTCCACTCGGCAAAAGAACTGAATCAAGTGGCTCAAGCCGTTGAAACTATGCGTGAAAAAATTGAAGATCGTGCCTATGTAGAACACTATGTCAATACATTGACCCACGAACTGAAGAGCCCACTCACGGCGATTCAAGCCAGTGCAGAATTACTAAAAGAAGATTTACCGTTAGATGATCAACAACAATTTGCCACACATATCCATCAACAAAGTCAGCGCTTAAGAAGCCTGATTGACCGTATGTTGTTACTAACCCGATTGGAAAAATCACGGCATCAATTGGAAATACATCAATTTGATTTGGCTGAATTGATTCAGCAGGTTTTGGATCAACATATGAGTCAAATTCAGAACAAAAAAATCCAATGTCTGCTCGATTTACAACACCCCTGCTTGATTCAAGCTGACCATTTTTGGATACAGCAAACCCTGTCTAACCTCGTGGATAATGCCCTCGATTTTTCTGCAGAATCGGCAAAAATACTAATTTCACTGCATCAAAAAACAAACTATTCAAAATCTAACCATCAGACTGAAATTCAAATTTTTAATGAAGGTACATGTATACCCGATTTCGCACTTAATCAGGTGTTTGACACCTATTTTTCCCTACCACGACCAGATACTCAACAACGTAGTTCTGGCATTGGTTTAAGCATCGTCAAACAGGTCATTGAACAGCATCATGGGAAAATTCAGATTGCCAATATTGATACAGATCAGATGGCAAAACTTAAACCACATCAACAAGGGGTATTGGTCAGTATTCAATTACCTTGAAAAAGGAAAACGACGATTCAAAAACCATATATAAAATGGTGACATCCACACGAATATACTTATAAATAATCATTGTACTTTTAATTCACTTCACTTAAATTTCACATAAAAAACAAAGCTAGCTCAAATAAAATACATTTCCCTCTCGCACACTGAATCTTGACAAAAACAAACCTTCAGGGAACAGCTATGCGCTCCAACTTCCTCACGCTTAAAATTATGACCATTCTCATACTCGTGGCGATCTTTTGGGTTGGTTTATTCTTCATTAGTAGCCTTGTTACAGAACGTCAGGGCTATCAACGAGATTTCCAGAAAGAGATTTCACAAACTCAATTGAGTCCACAAACCATTATTTCACCCTATATTCGTGTGCCTTATCTGGAGCAAAAAACCTGCCTAGATGAACAAAAGAAAGCGAGTCCATGTACCGAAGAAAACTGGATGTACATTAATGCGGACAGTACGGAATGGAATGCAAAATTTCAAGCAAAAAATGATCTTTATAAGCGAACCATCTATCGTGTTGTTACTTACGAGGCGGACTTAACAGCCAAAGGTATATTCCAGAAACCTATAATCGATAATAAAAATTATATCTGGGATCGTGCTGAAATCATTTTTCCAGTCCATGATCCACGTGGTTTGAACCAACAACCAACCATCACAATGCTGAATAAAAAATATCCTTTTGAAATAAGCCAACAAGGAAATGAAAGTTCAGGGTTTGATTTTATGTACTTAAGCGCAAAAAAATATCCTGAATTAATCACAGCCATTCAAAATGGTTTTAGCTTTAATTTAAATGCGAACCTAACAGGCTTAGGCAAATTTACTTTAATTCCAACCAGTCGCAGTATCATTTATCAAGCTCAAGGGAATTGGGAACATACCAAATATAGTGGGCAAAACCTACCTATTAAAAAAGACAGTAGTCATGCGTTATTTACAGCGCAATGGAAAAATATTGCGATTGGTAATCAAAATATGAATCGCCTGATCCAGTGTCATAGTGATGCCTGTATGCGCCTATTGACTGATCGGGATGCAGCAATTGAAATGGCCCGCATAGAAAATGATAGACCTATAGAGAGTGGATTAACCACAGAATTTTTAGAGCCTGCGAATATCTATACCCAAACAGATCGTGCAATTAAATACGGGATTGTGATTATTATCATTACCTTTGGTTGCTTTTTTCTTTTCGAGGTTATGCAAGCTTTAAGAATTCATCCCATCCAATACGCTCTCGTTGCAATGGCGCAAGGCATCTTCTTTGTTCTATTACTCTCGATCAGTGAATATTATGCCTTTGCTTTGGCATATATCGTTGCAGCGCTTGCTTGCGTTGGTTTAATGACTTGTTACTTATACTATGTCATGAAAGGGATCAAAGCTTCTGCATTGTTTTGCATCATTCTGAGTAGCTTATACGCCATTATGTACATGCTGTTGCAATCTTCAGGAAAAACATTCCTCATTGGTTCAGTCATCTCATTCATTATACTCGCTGTCGTCATGTTCATTACTCGTCATATCGATTGGTATCAACTCAACAATAAGCCTGAACGTGAACTCAAACCTTATACCCCTCCCCCACAATTTTAAGCTTGAGTTTGTGGATGGTGCCATGCCATCCATTTTTGGCTTTCAAAATAACCAATATAAATAGGTATTTAAATGAATCATGTAACATATCCGTTATTGTCCAACTCCTTACAACAACTGCAAGGACTTTGCCCACAATATTGCTCAATCGCATTCTGTCTTAATCAATTGCGTAGCGCACACATTCAATTTTTAAATCTAGGTAATTTAATCATTTGCCCCCAATATCATTGCCTGATTCTTTTCCAAGCTAAAATGCTCATTCAGATTGATACTTTCACTAACAACACACAAACTTGATTTGCAGATTGCTCATGATCACGTAAACTTTATTGAATGAATACTTTTAGAGAAATAACATGGCTGTACAACGTCTGCATGTAGAAAAACGCTTTTCTGAAATTGCAATTTCAGGAAATTTAGTCCATTTAGCAGGTCAATTAGCAACAGATTTAGATTTAGATGTGAAAGGTCAAACCCAGCAAACATTAAATATTATTGACCGTTTTCTTGCAGATGCAGGAACAGATAAAAATCACATCATGTCTGTAATGATTTTTCTAAAAGATATTGAAAATGACTATGCAGCAATGAATGAAGTATGGGATGCATGGTGTTCGGACATTCAAGCACTGCCTCGTACATGTGTAGAAGCAAAGTTATACCGCCCAGATGTATTAGTCGAAATGACAGTGGTTGCAGTTAAACCTGAGTAATACTTAAAATTTGTATTTTCCAAAACGTTTATACTTAAAAGTATGATTGTAAAAGTCATATTTTTAAAATAAAAAATGCATGTCGAAGCATGCATTTTTTATTTGCGATATTGTTTAACTAAAAGCGCGTAATCTTGAAACTCGCTCGTGGTAAAGTTCAAGCTTCCCCAAAACATTGAGCTGCTCTTGATCAGGCTCTACCATTTCAGAAAATTCCATTAAGAAACTTTCTCTAATTTGTTGATATTCAGGTACATCTGTATATCGAACCACACGATAACCTGCCGATTGTAATAAAGCATATTGATAATTCACTTCATTCACACGTTTTATCGTAGATTGATCGTCTAATACGACAATTGCTATGACACGGCATACTTTGTCTAATATGACAAAATCTGCAAACATTTTTTGGTATTTACTACGCGTATGCTGAAATTTGGTTGTCAGCAAAGCATCAAATGACACATGAGCCAAAATATTAGCTTCAGGCAAAATTTCTTTTAGACGTACAAAAGTCAATTGCTCTGTTGAGTTAAATACCGCTCTTTGTCTCAGTGCGCTATCACCTTGTTGTTTATGTCTCAATCCGCTATAAACAACGACGATAACGATAGCAAGTATCAATGTACTCGCAATAATCATCATGTCCATTTCCACATTCCTTGCATAATTTTTTTATAATTCGGCTTCTAGCCATTTATTGTTTACACTTAATATTAATATATTAAGCGATAGAGTAGTTCAAACTAATCGATAAAAAACACTCAGAATCACAACACAACACTCTTAAATTTTGACATATAGTTTCATTTCAAAAAAATAATGTGATCTAACTCTTAGTTTCTAATTTTTAATTGAACTTTCTTTATTTTATTCATTTATTATGACCCATAGATGAATATATTTTAAATATCGTTATACCGATATTCATATTAAAATACAACGGTAATAAAGAAAACTTTAGTATTATTGTCTAACAACTTATACAATATTTGTTCGATTTTTAGTCATTATTTTATTCACAATTTTAAAAAAGTTATCCACAGATCTGTATCTTATTTCATCTATTTTATTCTTTGGGATAAAAGAGCCATTCACTTAGCTCTTTTGCACTGTCATTCAACTTTTTCAATAATCACTTCTTGACCTGAAATTTGAGTTTCGATTTTAGGTTATCGATCACAGCGTATTGGAGAATCATCAGAATTTGAATAAATCCTTCTCAGCGTAGCATTAAATCATAAGCCTTTATTTTATTCTAACTTAAAAAATAATAACCATTAAAAATAGTCATCAAGATAACTTTTGCATAAATTTAAAGCAAAAAAAGGACGCTTACGCATCCTTCTCTATTATTTCAGAACTATTTATAAAGTCTAAGCTCTATTTTTAGGCTTAGATTTGCCTTTGCTATTTCCACCAAACGGTTTTTTATCACCTGTTTCACGTGGAGGTAAGCCTGTATGTTGTGTCAAAATCTGACCACGCTCAGGACGTTTTTTGGTATTCGATGGACGTGACGACTGATCTTGAGTCGCTTTCGCACGATTACCTTGTTCGCCTGTACGCTTCTGCGAATCGCCATCAACAGTCGAATTCTTTTTACGAGCCGACTGATACTGCCCTTCCGCACTACCCACAGGTTGATAAGTTGGAATCAAATGCTGTTTCGAGTTACCAATTAAATCTGTACGCCCCATTTCTTTCAGGGTTTCACGTAATAAAGGCCAGTTATTTGGATCATGGTAACGTAAAAATGCTTTGTGAATACGACGACGCTTATCGCCTTTTACAATATCGACATTTTCAGTATAACGTGCCACTTTTGCCAACGGATTTTTACCCGTGTAATACATCGTCGTCGCTGTTGCCATTGGTGATGGATAGAACGTCTGCACCTGATCGGCACGGAAACCATTCTTTTTCAACCAAATCGCAAGATTCATCATATCGTATTCGGTTGTACCCGGATGCGCTGCAATAAAATACGGAATTAAATACTGTTCTTTGCCTGCTTCTTTACTATACCGATCAAACATTTGTTTGAAACGGTCATACGCACCAATACCAGGTTTCATCATCTTAGACAATGGACCTTTTTCGGTATGTTCAGGCGCAATTTTTAAATAACCACCGACATGATGCTGTACCAACTCTTTTACATATTCAGGGTTTAAAACCGCAAGGTCATAACGTAAACCTGAGCCAATCAGAATTTTTTTAATGCCTTTCAGGCTACGGGCTTTGCGATACAACTGTGTTAAAGGTGCATGATCTGTATGTAAATTCTGGCAAACACCTGGATATACACAAGATGGTTTACGACAATTTTTTTCAATTTCAGGGTCTTTACACTGCAAACGGTACATGTTCGCAGTCGGTCCACCTAAATCCGAAATAATGCCTGTAAAGCCTGGTGCTGTATCACGAATTTTTTCCACTTCACGTAAAATCGAATCTTCAGAACGGTTCTGAATAATACGACCTTCATGTTCCGTAATTGAACAGAATGTACAACCACCGAAACAGCCACGCATGATATTCACAGAGAATTTAATCATGTCGAATGCAGGGAAACGTGCTTCACCATAAGATGGGTGTGGCAGACGTGCATAAGGAAAATCAAACACGTAATCCATTTCTTCAGTGGTCAATGGAATAGGTGGAGCATTCAACCAAACATCACGTTCACCATGCTTTTGTACCATCGCGCGAGCATTGCCAGGATTGGTTTCCAAATGCAGAATACGGTTGGCATGTGCATATAAAACAGGATCTTCCGACACTTCTTCAAATGCAGGCAAACGAATCACTGCTAGTTCACGTGGTGGCAATTTATGCTTAATGGCTTTTGATAATGCAGGCTGTAAACGCACAATTTGCGTATCTGCATCTAAATGATCTGCTTCACGAATAATTGGATTTGTAACAGGGTCTTTAATAAAGCCTTGATATTTTGATGCAGTATCTTTGCCTTGTTCAATCTCGCAACCTTCCACATCTTCCGTCATTACATACGGATTAATGATGGCATCGACACGACCAATGGTATCGACATCGTTCGATGCAATTTCAATAAACTTTGCTTTAGAAGCACGATTATTTTTATTAATAATAAACGCAGTACCACGAACATCTGTAATTTCATGAATTTTTTGACCGCGCGCCAAACGATGCATGACTTCGACAATTGAACGTTCACCATTGCCATACATCAATAAATCGGCTTTAGAATCCATTAATACAGAACGACGAACTTTGTCTGACCAATAGTCATAATGTGCGATACGACGCAATGATGCTTCGATACCACCCAATAATACAGGTACATCTGGAAATGCTTCACGGCAACGCTGACAATATACAGTCGCTGCACGGTCTGGACGTTTATTTGGTAAATTATCTGGAGAATAAGCATCATCTGAACGGATCTTACGGTCAGCCGTATAACGGTTGATCATCGAATCCATATTCCCTGCGGTCACACCCCATGCAATATTTGGCTTACCCAATGCACGGAACGCATCTGCATTTGTCCAATCAGGTTGCGCAATAATGCCGACACGGAAACCTTGAGCTTCTAGAGTACGACCAATAATGCCTGAACAGAATGATGGATGATCGATATAAGCATCACCACAGACTAAAATAAAATCACAACTGTCCCAACCGAGTTCGTCCATCTCCTCGCGTGACATCGGCAAAAATGGTGCAGGTTCAAAACATGACGCCCAATATTTGTCGTAATCAAACAACGCAGTCGGCGCTGTCTGAGCAGTATAAGCTGTAGACATGGTTATTTATCTCGATTGGCAGATGGCGATCGGGAGAGATCTAAAATGAAAGCCGATCATTTTAACATGAATTGTATTCAGCTTGCTTGATTAAAAAATATTCCATAACAATTAGATAAAATTTATTTTGATTGTTATTCGTACAATATCATTGTCATGCCGATGACTTAACTAAAATATTTGCTAATCTAACGACTATATATCTAAATATTTTTTTAGCTCAGCCAAAGACAATATTAAATTTTCCATAGAACAAAGCATTTATCCGACAAATAGCGAATATTTAAAATCATTTATAATCAATGACTAATATTTAAAACTTGCTAAAAGCATCAAATTTCAAACATGAATTAAACTTTTTGTACATCATTTTTTCTAGATTTGACCTACTCTTCATCCAAACAAAAAATGAGAGTCACATCATGGTTTTTAAAAAAATTATTACTAGCATATTTGTATTTTTACAAAGTTTTATCACTACTCAAGCTGCAAGAGAAGAAACCTATGCAGAACAAGACAGTTGGAAAAAACTGCAAAATCGAATGCCTGAAAATTATCGTTTAGATTCTAACCATCAACCACAAGAATATTTTTGGCGATGGAAAGAAAATAACATTCATGTCGATTATTATCCTCGTCCAAATTCGACAGCAAAAGTCATTTTACTCCATGGTGTCGGTACCAATGGCCGTCAAATGAGCCTGATTCTCGGTCATCCACTTGCACAAGCTGGTTATGAAACGATAGCTTTGGACTTACCAGGTTATGGCATGAGCCAATATCCATCCAAAAGTAAAATCCGTTATGACGATTGGGTGCAATTGGTTAGTGATTTTGTCGATGCTGAAGCCAAAAAAGATGATCGTCCAATCTTTCTATATGGATTGTCTGCGGGTGGTATGCTAACCATTCATGTTGCGATGCAAAATAAGAATATTAAAGGCGTTATTGGAATGACCTTTTTAGACCAACAACGTATAGATGTTCAAAAAGGTACGATGCGCTTTAGTTCTTTAAGCCCTATTCTACTTTCAGGGATGCAAATTGCCGCAATGACACCTATTGGCAATATTCGACTCCCGATGTCCTTAGTTTCTAAAATGTATGCGCTGACCAATGACAAAGAAGCATTGAAAATTATGCAGCGGGATAGCACATCCGCAGGAAATTCGATGTCAATTCAGTTCTTAAAAAGCTATATGTTCTATAAACCTAAATACGATCTATCTCGTTTTACCCAGTGTCCTGTACTATTAACCCAACCTGCGGAAGATCATTGGACACCTTTAGCGCTGAGCCAACCTGTACTTGATCGTTTGACCGTTGCAAAACAAGTAGTGATGTTGCCGAAAGGTGGACATTATCCTGTGGAAGTTGAAGCTTTAGAACAGTTGAGAAAAAGCAGTATTGCGTTTATTCAGCAATATTCGAAATAAATTTATATCCGTTATTTGTAATCAAATTTTGCAGATAACGGATATCAATGCTTATTGTTATTCAACAAAAGTCTGTTTGACTCGCTTAGAAACCAGCATATACGGAACCCAAATCAGTGCCGAGACTATTGATTTAAAGAAATCTATTCCTGCTTCGGCATCAAATAATGGCTCATTTGGCATCACAATCTTCCCCAATAACGCATCCGTTAATAGAAAGATGATCGTAAAGATCGCAAGCCCAATATAAACTTTTGGAAAAATTCTCTTCTTTGAAAAAAATAAAAAAATTAGCACTAAAGCAACAATAAAAATACCAAAATTAATAATCATTTCCCCAAAAATCAGAGGTGCCCATAGCGGGTGATACAGGGGAGATTCTGACGTAGTTAAAACATCCCAAGCACCCCCCTGAGCAAATTCGCTATACATCGGAATCAACTGAATCAGTAAAAGAATAGGTGATACAACTAGACCTATTCCGACTAAAATCAACCAACCTTTTAATCCTTTTAAATCTCGTTCATTACTCATTTTTTTATCCTTAAGTTCAATCATTATTATTGAATTGTTTTATTTATTATAAAGTCAGAACCCATATTTTTTATTGCTTAATTCATTATTTTCTTCAATCTTAATGCCACAAAAAATCCAATACAAAGTACACAAGTAATGCTAATGGTTAAACCAAACCAACCATAAGCCTCCCAAACCAAGCCGCTACTGCTTCCCAAGAAACTTGAACCTAAGTAATAACTGAATAAATAGAGCGATGAACCCACAGCACGATATTGCAAAGACTGAACAGACACCCAACTGCTCGATGTAGAATGTGCTGCAAAAAAAGAAAAAGTAAAAATCAATAACCCGATCAGAATCACCCAAAGTGATGGAATCAACATGATCCATAAACCGAGAATCATGCTGCAAAACATGGCGATGAGTACCTTTTCACGTCCAAATTTACGACCCCAACTCGCAGCACGAGGTGAGCTATAAATCCCAGACAAATAAGCAACAGAAATTAACCCAATCCAAGTTTGTGAGAGTTCAAATGGTTTTTCTAAAAGGTGATAACTCATGTAATTAAACACAGTCACAAAACAGCCCATGAGAATAAAACCTTCCGCAAATAACAATCTTAATTTAGGATCAGCGAGGTTCTTCTTAAAAGATTCGATAAAACGAGAAAATTGAATGGGATAAGCAGTAAAATGCTTAGAAGCAGGTAAAGCAATATAAAAAGTAATGGCAATGAATAAATTGATAATACCAATAATCATAGTTGCGGTTTGCCATGAAATATAATCGAGCAAAACCCCTGCAATTAAACGTCCACCCATACCACCAATCGCTGTACCTGAAATATACAACCCCATAGCAAAACCGACATCTTTTTGGGCAATTTCTTCACCAATATACGTCATCGCAACTGATGCCACCCCACTGACGGCAAGCCCAATCATCATTCGAGTGGCTAAAAATACTTCCCAATAGGGTAAAAAAGAACTAATTAATAATAAGATAGACGTAGAAAATAGTGAAATCGCCATGATCTGTTTACGACCAAACCGATCTGAAATTAACCCTGCGAATAAAAGCCCTAAAGCCAAAGCAATGGTTGAAAATGACAGCGGAAAACTACTATGCGTAGGCGTAATCTGAAAGAATTTTGCCAAAAAAGGCATCATCGGCTGCACACAATAAAGTGATGAAAATACAGCAAAACCTGCTAAAAAAAGCGAAAATAAAATTGCAATAAAAGGTTTTGTTCCATACTCAATATAGGGTACGGACGCGTATGTTTCAGACATAATCACTCCTTATGTCTAGTGAGTATACGCTTATTTCGCATTGAACCAAAAAGATTACCCCTTACAATGCAGACCTAGTCTCACATTACGATAATTCAATAAAATATTATTTCGCAGAATTAACACCCCCATCACTTTGAATAAACTTTAATAAATCTTGAAATAATGGATGCCATTCATCTGTAGGCAACGATTTTAATGGATGCCAAAAAAACTCAAAAACCAATCCACCATCATCAGCACAGTAATGTCGCCATTGATCTCTAAGCACTTCATTCACCTGACATAAATAAACATACCAATGCGGCCCAACTTGTTGTGGATAATGAATACCCATAAACTTTTGAATAACCGCATTTTCAATTCCAGATTCTTCAAATAATTCACGTAAGGCAGCTGTTTCTAGATGTTCATTTAGCTCTACAGTTCCCTTGACGATTTGAATTCCTGCAAGCTGATGACGAAATACTAAAATTTGTCGTTCATTATTATCCATTCTAAAAATGACAGGCACGACTTTTTTAACTTGAGTTGTCATATGATCCACTTCATTTTATAACCACCTGTTTGTTCAAAACCATTAGCTTGATAAAAAGTAACGTTACATTCAAATTCTGGTAAAGGCGGCGGAAATAATTCCTTTAAACCTGAACATTAAAACCTAAATCCACATCACATGCAGCTTGACCACCACGAATACCCCAATTTTCGGCTGAAATTTCTCTTAAAAGTATTTTGATGTGATCCCGTGGTATACCTAATTTGGCAAGATTATCAACAATTTTTCGATACAAATTTCGCTTCGTATCCAGTGTCCGTCCAATAAAACAGTCGATACTGATTAAGGTAAAAAATTCAGGTTGAGTCTTATCGGGAGGACACGAAAAAAGATGTGGTTCATGCACAAATAAGCGAATAGAACGATCAGATTCAGGAATTTTAAACTCAGTGACAAGTGCTGCATGTACCGCTTCTATTAATGCAATTTCTGTTTCTATAGAATAATGTTGTCGTATTTCAATACTGGCTGCAGGCATACTCTTCTCGATTTTTATGATGATTTTTATGATGATTTTTATGATGATTTTTATGATGATTTTTATGATGATTTTTATTGAAATAACATAATATTATAAAAATTAAAATGATTTTTACTCTATGATTTAATCATCATAAACCACGATATTTACAGTCACTTTGGTTAAGATTATTCAGGCAATAATTTTAATAAACCTGCATTCTCACCATCTTCAAGCACCCAAACACTGCCATTATGCGCCACTTCTAACTCACGAATTCTATTCTTCATTGCTAAGCGCTGTACTTCAATCACAGGCTTATGCTCTGTATCCACCACCACGATGGCTTTTGAAGACAAACCGCCTATTAAAGCTTTTCCTTTCCAATTTGGAAATAATTCATTCTGATAAAAAACCAAACTTGATGGGGAAATGACAGGCGTCCAACTGATTTCAGGTGCTTTAAATTCAGGACGAGTGTCATGATCAGGAATAGATTTCCCCCAATAATGATCACCATTCGAAACTAAAGGATAGCCATAATTTTCACCACGAACGATCAGGTTTAGCTCATCGCCACCTTTCGGCCCCATTTCTACACTCCATAATTTATCCTCACCATCAAAAGCAATACCCAAGGGATTACGATGTCCCAACGACCAAATTTGTTTGGCAATTTCACCTTGGTTGGTAAATGGATTTCCTTCTGCTGGTGTTCCATCATCATTTAATCTTAAAATTTTGCCTAAATTTGACTGCATATCTTGTGCAGGGTCAAATTTTTGCCGCTCACCTGAACTAATCCAAAGTTTACCTGCTCGGTCAAATAAAATTCGATGCGCATAATGACCTTGACCTGAAACTTTGGGAACTTGCTCCCATATTCTTTTTATATTTTGAATACTGGGATTCTTGACAGATAAATCAAGCTCACCTTGCACGACTACTGCGCCATAACCACCTTGACTAGCCTCTGCATAACTCAGATAGATTAACTTATTCTTTTCAAAATCAGGATGTAAGGCAATATCCCCCAAACCACCTTGTCCACCGTATACAACTTTCGGCACACCTAAAATATCAATGACTTGCTTTGTTGAAGGATCAAATAATTTCAGTATACCTTTCTTTTCAGTCACTAATAAACGACCATCAACCAATTGAGCCATTGCCCATGGTTCATTCAATATTGCTACTTTTTCAATTCTATACGCCTGTTTCGTAAATGTAGACGTGTTCGTTTTATTCTCTACTTTTTGAGTTTCTGGAATAGAATCATTATTTTGTGCATTACACGCATTTAAAAATACACCACTCAATATAATAGCGGAAATAGACTTTTGAATTGAATTTGGTATCATTATCACTTCTCACTTTTATTTAAATACTTTATTTCATTGTTAAAAAATAGCATGCAATTCCCCCTCATTGCTGAGTTTAATGAGTAACAAAACATCATTATCTAATGCTAAATGAATAATCAATAGAAAAAATAAACAGATAGAAAAGCCAATATTTGAAAATCTCTTTTATTTTAAAATCTATTTTTAATTATTTATAGGCATTGAAATTGCTAAATATTGATACAAGCTCTGAATCCTCGTGATGCATAATAAGATTGCGCCCCATTATGATAAGTGAAAACTTGACCGTATCTATAATCACAAAATAGTGCACCTCCTTGCTGACGTATCGTATTAGGAGTCATTACCCAACTCGATGTTTTTAAATCAAATTTAAAAATATTCTGTAAATTTCGATATTGTTGTTCCGTTAAAAGCTCAACGCCCATGGCATCCGCCACATCGATCACATTATTAATAGGTTTATTATCTTTACGTGTATCAAAAGCCTCTCGATCATAACAAAGACTACGACGTTCTTTAGGTGACTCATTGCAACAATCGAAGAATGTATAGAACTCACTCATATTGTTGATGGCAATGACATCCGGTTCACCACCTGTACGTTCCATTTCATGAAGTGACCATAATTTTTTAGGATTTTGTCTTAATTTTTGCTCAATTAAAGCCCATTTAAGAAAAGGATGCCGATCTAAATTTTGTTCGAATCGATCTCTTAATATCAACAACAGCTTCTCAGTTTCAATCTGAGATAGTATTTTCGATAATGCCATGATTAATTCTTCATGTATTTTTTAAATAATATAATCTGTATTTATGGCAAAGAATGTTCGATTTTGAATCAATAAAACTATATTAAAGGAAATTTTTAAAATATTGTCGGAAGCCAAGCTTTTGATATTGTTGATAAGCTATTCTTAACTCTTCACCATAAATCGGATCAGGATTACGTAATTCTTTCTGAATGACCTTAGTCATCAATGGATTAGATGAACGCTCACTGATCAATAATGCAACCAATTGACAAAAACCTTCCTCTTTTTCAATAGCACTAAATCTATATTGATGCTGAGAAACCAGTACATGCCCCAATTCATGCCCAAGCACCCAAACCAAATTCGCGGTAGGCATGCCATAAATCACTTTAATTTGTGATTGATCATGCCAAGTATTTGAAAATATGTTAGTTTTAGTTGTGTTTATAGCAATTCCAGCAGCACTATGAAAACCTAAATTTTGCATTTTATCTTGGCTAATTAAACTAACTTGAGTATTGCCACGCTTAAATGAAAAACCTAATTGTTCAATTTGTTGTAAGACCCATAATGCAACTTTTTGCAAATTTTCAGTTGTCACAATAATATGTTGAACACAGTCTGAACATAAAAATCGTCCGTCAGGATACCGAGCCATTTCGCTATTTTTTTGAATCCTATGACAATAATAACAAGGTGTCCGTAGAAAATCATGACTCAACATGTTGAAATTAATCCACTATTTTATTCATTACAATAATATATTAGCTCTTAAATTAACGATTAGCATTTGATTCATCTGATATTTTAAATTAATTTTATTTAAAATAACCAGTGTGCATGAAACTTAAAAAGAGTTTGCTC
>NZ_JBIMDK010000028.1:0-28478 GCF_048552595.1 Acinetobacter psychrotolerans
GCAGAACCAAATTCAAAAATTGTGATTAAAGACCCTGCAGGTAATGTGATTGGAACAGGAACAACGGATCCAACGGGTTCATTCTCTGTAAGTTTAATTACACCACAAAAAGATACTCAAAAATTAACAGTGAATGCATTAGATGCTGCTAATAATAAATCACCAGATGCAACAGTAACTGCGTTGGATTTAACCCCACCTGCAGCACCGACTAACTTGGCTGTTGTGCAAGAGGGTAGTGTTGTCACAGGTAAAGCAGAACCAAATTCAAAAATTGTGATTACAGACCCAGCGGGTAATGTTATTGGTACTGGAACGACAAATGGTAATGGTCAGTTTGTCGTTTCGTTAAATTCTGCGAAGATTAATAGTGAAAGCCTAAGTGTCCAAGCTGTTGATGCATCCAACAATAAATCTCCAAATGCAAAAGTACAAGCGCCTGACTTGACTGCACCAGATTTAGGAACTTCTGTATTTAACGGTACAGGCACACAAGTATCTGGCACGGCAGAAGCGAATAGCAAAATTACAGTTAAAGATGTCACAGGTAAAGTGATTGGTACAGGTGTAGCAGGAACTGATGGTAAGTTTGTTGTAAACCTAGACAAAGCTTATGGTAATGGTGAAAAAGTAAATATTTCTGCAACTGATCTAGCGGGCAATATGAGCCTACCTAAAGCAGCGACAGCACCTATTTTATTACAAGCGAAAAGCAATGTAGTGCACGCTGATATCGATTTGGGTTATACCACAACAACGTCTAGCTATTCTGAAAGTAAAGGCTTTGGTTCGATTGTCAAATTTTTAGGCATTTCCATCTTTGGAAAACCTGCGGCAGAAATTAACTTTAATGTAAGTGATACGCAGGCAACTTCTGTAGATATTAGATCAACCAATACGGGTTTAGCTACTCTTTTGGATTCTACGCGCGTTACTTTGTACAAAGAAAGTGCAAATGGTACTTGGGAAAAAGTAGTTTCGAGTACTGATACTGGTTTGTTTGATGCCTTCTTTTTCTTTTTTCCAGAACAAGCTCGCCTTAAAACAGTAGATACTTTAGCGCAAGGTAATTATAAAATCATTGCAGAAGACCTATCATTATTTAGCTTTATTTCTTTGAATAGTCTGAATGTGACTTATAACACCACAAATAAATCGTCATTGCTTGAAGCACAAAAAGTTAATACTGTATCGGGTAATGTTTTAATTGATGATGTAACGACTGCAGGAACTTTAGTTTCTAAAATTGTAAATTCTGATGGTAAATCTGTAGATGTATCATCAACTGGTACAGGCTCAACTTTAATTGGTAAGTTTGGTACATTGGTCATTAAAGCAGATGGTTCGTATTCTTATACGCCAGCGAAAGATGCCAATAATATTGGAAAGGTAGATACATTTACCTATACCATTAAAAATGCCAGTGGTAATAGCTCTGAAGCAAAAGTTTATGTGCAAATTGGTTCTGATGAAGTGTCTGTACAATGGGATGCGACTGACCCGTCTAAACAAGGTAAATTATTAAAATTGTTTGATGACCAAGATATGGTCAGTTTGAATGTATATAAATCAACGCAAACATCTTCAAGTTCAGTAAATTCAGGTGAATTGATCGCTTATTATAAGAAAGCATCGGTGGTAACGTCAGACACCTTTACTATTGGAGCTGATAAAATAGATTCATCGATTAAAGTCGCAGTTAAGGCGGGTTATGATAAAGGGTATAGTGGTACACAATATACAGCGTATCAAGATGCCGACGACACGACATTTAATTGGCAGTTGCAGAAATATAATAATGTAACCAAAGCTTGGGAAGATGTTGCAGGTGCTGCAGGTTCTAAATATTTTAACTCTTATACAAGTTCTATTAAAACAGGTACTGAGTTATTTAATGCAGATATCAATAATATCACACAGCCAGGTGACTACCGAGTAAACTTTAAAGCTGATACAGGTACAGGCGGTTGGTTTTCTAATCAAGAATTTGCAACAAATGTGACTGTCACATCGAAAGCTGCAACTGATAACTGGTATCAAGAAAGTTACGGAAAAACATCAGGTAATATCTTTACAGGTGTGAGTGTCGAAACAGATAGTATAGATAAGTTAGGTCTAGGTAATAAGCTTTCAATCTCTACAGATGGCGGTGTGACTTTTAAGGACGTCACGACTGCAGGTATTACTGTTCAAGGTCAAAGTGGTTCATTAATCATCAAAGCCGATGGTAGTTATGATTATACGCAGACAGCTTCGAGTGTAACTTCTGAAAACTTTATTTATAAAGTAACCACTAATGCTGGTGAAGTTGCAACAGCAAAACTTGCGATTGCTTTTGAAAGTTTTGTTCATGGTACAACCGGTACGGATACCTTTACATCAGACTCATTGTTACATGTATTAACTTTAGGTGCTGGCGCTGACACTGTTAAGTTTACTGCTTTCAATTCTTATGAAGCTCATCCAGATATTTGGACAGATTTTTCCAAAGCAGAAGGTGACAAAATTAATGTATCGAGTTTATTGAGTGGTCATGGTGTAAATTCATCGAATATCAGTCAATATGTAACAATTCAGCAAAGTGGTAAAGATGCTGTAGTAAAAATTGATTTGGATGGTAGTGGTACACAGTACACGGCAAAAAATTTGGTGATCTTAGAAAATACGACAACTAGTCTAGATGAGTTGTTAAAAGGTAATAATATTATTTTCTAATTGAAGCAATTTTAAAATAACCGAATACTCGTGTTCTGAATTATAAATAAAAAGAGAGTTCCGACTCTCTTTTTATTCTTACCTAGAGAGTGGTAGAATATGTAAATTGAAAATAAAAAGATCCATCAAAAGTTATAAGATATTTAGGTGCTAATCTTAAGTATTGAAATATATAGGAATAACGTAATGAAACTGTAATTGTTGAAATAAGTATATGATTGAGTTTTATAATTTGTAAAATAGATCTTTGGTGCAGAATAATTTAAAATAATTCATCGCCAATAATTAAAAGCTTTTCTAGGTGCAGTTCGCGAATGTTAATAGCTAAAAAGCCAGCGCTATTTTTAAAAAGTTTAAGTGCAGTAAGTCTATTTGTTTTATTACAAAATTATGGACATACGCAAGAAACGGGCTATTTAAAAAATATCAAAAAAAGTGTTTCAGGTTTCATAAAACCTAAAGATGATCAGTCATTTAGAATTGCTCAACTTCAACAATTATCAGACTTTAATTTTCAACCTGATGATCAATTCAATGAGCCATTACCAGTTGTGCAATCGCATATCGGGCAAAAGGCAAATCTGAATAATTTATATTTAGAAAATACTCAAAAGAATACACCTTATTTTGCATCTACAAAGATATTGAGTATAGAAGAAGCCGTTCAAATTGCGGTGAAGAGAAATCCGAATATTTCACAGTCTATTTCAACATTAGCATCTCAAAATGCCAATATTGATGTCGCAAAGGCGCAATATTATCCTCAACTTAAAGCAGGAATGAATACTGGGGATTTTACCTCGACAGATAAAGGTCGTCAGCTTTTTTCAATTGAAGCAAATCAGATGCTTTATGATTTTGGTAAAGTTAAATCCAGTGTATCTACTCAACAAAATAAACTAGCCGTTGAGCAAGCCAATGTTTTGATGAGTATTGATGAAATATCAACTCAAACGGTACGTGATATTTTGGCATTGTTGCGTTATCGAAATATTATAAAAATTGCGCAAGACCAATATAATGGTGTAAGTCGTTTGCATGAAATTGCACGATTAAGAGCAGAAGCAGGTATTAGCAGTAATGCAGATCCGGTTCAGGCTCAGAGCTATGTTGAATATTCACGTTCATATTTAATTACGCAACAAAATTTCTTAAAACAACAAGAACAGAAGCTTAGAACTTTATTGGGTTTTGATGTCAGTGGAACAGATTTTAATATCCCAGATGAATTTGTAAAATTATCAGGTTTATATGAAGAACCTGTGTTGAATAAAATTCCTGCCATGATTGCTGCAAAAGCAGAAATTGATGTAGCACAAAGTCAGAAAAATCAAACGGAACTGAGTCGCTATCCAACCATTTCTTTAGTGGGATCAGTCAGTAAAGCATTGAATGGGCAGCATCCAAGTACAGGGATAGAAAATGATACGGATAGTGCAGTTTCAGTGCAAATGAGCAGTAATTTTTATCAGGGTGGCGCAGTTGGGTCACAAGTTAAAGCAGCAAGTTTTGCTGAACAAGCAGCACGTGCGAAGTTAAATGCAACATATCTCAATATTATCGATCAAACACGAATTGCACGTGAAAATATCGAAAATACAGATAAGCAAATTTGGGTTTTGATGGATCGTGAAAGATCGACTGCCAAAACTCGCGAGCTATATGAATAACAATACAAATTAGGTAAGCGATCAATTTTGGACTTATTAAGTTCTGAACAATCTTATCAAAGTTCAAAAATGGAAAGAGAGTCTGCACGTTTTGATATTTACGATACGATTGCGGTATTTATCAATGTGTCAGGTAAAAGTAGAAATGCTTATCATCTAAATAATATTCAGATTCAGGGGTTTGAAGTTCAGCCATGAATAAAACATTAAATTATCAACCTTGGCTTCAAGCCATTATTACGGTTGCTCAGCATTATCGAATTCAACCCTCTGAAGAACAAGTCCGCCTTCAATTGGATTGGAATAAATACAAAGATATAGATGACATGTTGGCGATCATTACCCGACAAGTCGGCTTAAATGTTCGTAAAGCAGATTTTTCTACAGATGTACTTAATCCTTGGCGGTTGCCTGTTGTTATTGAGTTTAATGATGGACAAGTGGCTGTCATTGAAAAAGTAGATAATCAAGGCAATGCCAGTCTACAGCTGAGTGGTGACCAAGGGCTTTCGCAAACCTTTAATTTGCATGAGCTTCAAGCCAATACGAAACGCGTTTATATTTTTAGACCAGAAACGTCTGTTCCAGATGCACGTATTGATGAATATATTAAACCGTATGAAAAAAGCTGGTTTTGGGACATCGTTTTAAAAGACTGGAAGCGTTATACCGATATTATGGTCGCATCCATGATTGCCAATATTTTGGCATTGGCAACGATTATTTTTTCAATGCAAGTCTATGACCGAGTTGTCCCATCACAATCTATTCCTACATTGTGGGTGTTGGCAGGGGGGTGCTGATTGCCGCAGTTTTCGAATTTGCTTTGCGGATTGCACGTGTTCATCTTTCCGATATTATTGGTAAACGCGCAGATTTAAAAATTTCTGATCGTGTTTTCGGACATGCACTTAGGATTCGTAATAAAGACCGTGCACGTTCAACAGGTTCATTTATTTCACAAATTCGTGAGCTTGAAGGTGTTCGAGAATTGGTCACGTCGACAACAATTAGTGCAATTGCAGATTTACCTTTCTTCTTCTTGTTCCTTGTTATTTTCTGGATTATTGGCGGAAATATTTTTTGGGTTATGCTGTTGGTAGTACCTTTAATGGTTGTCCCTGGCTTTTTGGTACAGAAAAAATTGGCGCAGCTGGCGACTGAGGGGATGCGTGAATCTTCGATTCGTAATGCAATTTTGGTCGAAGCAGTCCAAGGTATTGAAGATATTAAATTATTGCGTGCAGAGGCGCGATTCCAAAATCAATGGAATCATATGAATGAAGTTTCTGCTGAAATTAGTATGCGTCAACGGAAAATTGTCGGTTGGTTGAATGCGTGGACGCAGAAAATACAAGGTCTAACTTATGCCATTGTAGTTTTGGTGGGCTGCTTTGCAGTGATGAAAGGTGATATGACCACAGGTGCTTTGGTTGCATGTTCGATTTTATCTTCACGAATGCTGGGACCTATTGCACAAATTACAGGTGTATTGGGACGTTGGCAGCAAGCGAAAGTTGCAAAAAATGGCTTAGATGAATTAATGCAAAAACCTGTTGATCGTCCCGATCGCGCGCAATTGATTCAACGCAAAGTCATTTTAGGTGATTATGATTTTAAAGGTGTAGTGTTTAAGTATGGAGAGGAAGATCCTCGTCCGACATTGGTCATTCCACAATTAAAAATTAAAGCGGGTGAAAAAGTTGCAATTTTAGGGCGAAACGGTGCAGGTAAATCGACCTTATTGCAGCTGCTTTCAGGTATGCAGTTGCCTATACAAGGGGCAATAGTACTAGATGGAGTTGATCAGTCATTATTAGATCCAGATGATATCCGCCGAGATATGGGTTTATTGAATCAAAATGCCCATTTATTTTTCGGTACAATTCGTGAGAATTTAACCTTAGGTGCGCCATTGGCAACTAATGAAGATATTATTCGTGCGCTCCAAATTACCAATGCTTTGGACATTGTCGAGCAGAAAAAAGAAGGCTTGGATCACTTAGTTCTTGAGGGTGGCGTTGGTTTTTCTGGTGGGCAAAAGCAAGCATTGCTACTGGCGCGGTTAATACTCAGAAACCCTAATATTGTGTTATTGGATGAGCCAACAGCTTCGATTGATGATGTCTCTGAAAAAATATTGATACAGCATTTAAAAGAATGGTTGGGGCATCGTACTTTAGTTGTGGCGACACATCGTCCTGCAGTATTGCAGCTTGTGGATCGTATTATTGTGGTGCATGAAGGGAAAATCATCAAAGATGGTCCTCGTGATGCCATTCTAAATCCTGGCAATCAACCCAAAGCAGGAGGAGCTTCAGCATGAGTCAACAACAAGATGAACAAAAAATAGAAGTTCAAGACGCTCAACCTGCTCCTGTTGAACAAGCAACCAGTACAATGAATCGTCCAACTAATCCCTCTGCACTGAAATTTTCAGAACCGCCTTTACCCAAGGCAAGCTTTATTATTTGGATTGTTGCAATTGGATTGATCGTTTTTATTGCTTGGGCATGTTTTTTTAAATTAGAAGAAGTGTCTACAGGTACGGGTAAAGTAGTCCCTTCTTCTAAAGAGCAAACCATTCAGTCTTTAGATGGAGGTGTGGTCACAACACTTGATGTTAAAGAAGGGGATATTGTTCAAAAAGGACAAATTCTTGCCCAGCTTGACCCAACACGTTTTGAGTCACAAGTGGGTGAAAGTCAGTCTAAGCTGACTGCAACTCAAGCGACTGCTGCACGTTTAGAAGCGGAAGTGAGCGGAACTGCAATTATTTTTCCAAAATCAGTTTTGGCTGTTCCGAGTTTGGTTCGTGAAGAAACTGCACTTTATACATCGCGTCGTGCAAACTTGAATGAATCAATTGCAGGATTGAAAAATGCATTAATTTTGGTTCAAAATGAATTACAAATGACACAACCCTTAGTTGCCAAAGGTGCGGCTTCGGAAGTTGAAGTTTTACGTTTAAAGCGCGATATTAATAATTTTGAAAATCAGATTAATGATAAGAGTAATGACTACTATGTGAAGTCACGTGAGGAATTGGCGAAAGCAAATGCCGATATTCAATCATTACAACAAGTGGTTGCTGGTCGTAATGACTCCGTGACCCGTTCAACCTATAGAGCGCCTGTACGAGGTGTTGTGAAAGAAATTGCAGTCACGACGATTGGTGGTGTCATTCCTCAAAATGGTAAGTTAATGACGATTGTTCCGATTGATGAGCAGTTACTGATAGAAGCGCGGATTTCGCCAAAAGACATTGCATTTATTCATCCAGGGCAGGCTGCTTTGGTTAAAGTCACTGCATATGATTATTCAATTTATGGTGGCTTAGAAGGCAAAGTTACTGTTATTTCTCCAGATACTATTCGTGATGAAGTTAAACAAGATCAATTTTATTATCGTGTTTATATTCGTACCGATAAAGATAAGTTGGTGAATAAAGCAGGTAAGTCTTTCTCCATTGCACCAGGTATGGTTGCGACAGTTGATATTCGTACAGGTCAAAAAACCATTATTGAATACTTGTTGAAACCATTTAATAAGGCAAAAGAAGCTTTACGCGAGCGATAGGCATCCAATATTCAAGAAGTCGCCTCAATGGCGACTTTTTTATGATGTGCAGATTAATTTGAAATACTCTTGGGATTAAAAAGCCTAAAGATGTTCTAAATTACATGCTCGCTTAAATTGTTTGTAAAATAATTAATAATTAATATAAAAAATAACTGTATTTTCAGTTATTTATATCTCTTGAGTGGTGATATTTACCTATTGGAATAGTTGATTCCTAGGCATTATCTGCATTGTATAGGGGGGATTCAGCTTAAAGTGACCAAACTTACTTGCATGATGAACACTGGAAATAATTTTTAATAAAAAAAAGCCCCTATCTTTCGATAAGGGCTTTTTAAATTTGGAGCGGGAAAAGAGACTCGAACTCTCGACCCCAACCTTGGCAAGAGTCACCGACATAAAATACACTAAATAACATAATTGGTATTTTAATAAACTCTATATATAACAGTTATATAGAGTTTTTATTTTGTGTGGTGTAATTTAAGGTAGGGTGGGGTACTTTGATTTTTGGTCACTAATTTATTTTGATAATCAACAATAATAACCAACATACACATGCTTAATCTAAAGGTGTTTTACTGACTGGTATAATTTTATAATGAGAGGGGGTGTTGCCTGGGGCTACGGTTTCTGTTTTGCCTTTTGGCGTAAGACGTACAAATATAAGCTTTCTACTTTTTCACGTGCCCATGGTGTGGTACGCAAGAATCGCAATGATGATTTAACACTTGGGTCTATGCAAAAACATCTAATTTCAATTTTACGACTTAAACCTTCAAAGCCACCGTAGTAATCCAATAATTCATCCAAAATGTCAGCAAGTTTTTTGCCGTGTAAAGGGTCATTGGAGTTGTTCATAATAGATCAATCGTATTTTGGGTGGCCATTATTATAACCTGGGCTAGTTGGAAAACTAGAGAGTTGGAATGTAAGTAATGATGGACTGAATAGCCACCAAAATTCTGGAGCACACCCAGCCATCGGGTGATGCATCATATATATGACTTGGTAATCCCATTTGCTGTGTAGGAAAGTTTTTTCTTAATGGGTCACCTTTTAATGGAAGTAGGTAAGAGGAAAGCTCTAAACCTTTACGGATCGCTTCAGCACTGTATTCAAAGGCAATTAATGGTCGACCTGTGATTGCTGTTGAGGAGACCAGTGTACCCTAAAGCCAATATTCACCCCATCCATTGTAGTAAACATTAAGTTTTTTGAGCATGGATTTATTTCCTTTTGATACGTTGGCGAGCCGTATTGCTCTCATAGCGAAGAATATCATCTACACTGTTTAAATTAGGTTTGAAGAGTTCCTCTAATTCTTGTAATCGGCCTAGGACCATGGCAACGCGTACTAAATTTTCAAATGAAACATTTCGACCTGCTTCCAGATTGGATACTGTATTCACACCAATACCAGCACGTGCAGCAACATCTGCCTGAGTCATTTCCAGATAAAGTCGTTCTTTACGAAGCCTCTCACATAATAATCCAACAACTTCTTCAGGTTTTCTGAATTTTAAATCCATAATATTGGGTCTTATGTCCATATATGTCTATTAAACCACAAAATAATGGAGTTATAAAATAAACAGTTGATCGGTAAGAAGGTGCTTTATTGGCCTGATTAGATCCTATTAGATTAAAGAAATCTAATTAGACATTTACAATCTAATGGAATCTAATACAATCTATGGTAATAAATAAATCATTGCCGAGTAATTAAAATGATGACCATCTCCAATGACCCTTGGCACTTTCCACGTACCGAACTGGCGAAACAAATTTTAGGCATGTTTGAGACTGGACTAGCTAGTTCTCTGACTTTTTTTGCCCCACGCCGGATGGGAAAAACTGAATTTTTACGAAAAGATATTACGCCCCTAGCAGAACAGCTTGGATGGCGCGTTTTTTATTTCAGTTTTTTAGATGCAGGCCTGCATAGTGAAGGGCAGTTTGTAAAAGCTCTTGATGAGTTTTCAAAACAAAATGGCTTAATGGGGAAAGCCACACATTGGATTAAAAATATTGGTTCTTTAAGTACAGAGGTGGCAGGGGTAAAAGCTGAAGTGACACTTTTACAAGGACAAGTGAATTCCAGTATTTTGTCTAGCATTACTAAACTGGCTCAGCAGGGGAAACCTATTTTACTGTTACTTGATGAGATTCAGGCTTTAGCTAGTTCAAAATATAAAACCACGATTGCCAGTTTACGTACCGCTTTAGATATGCATAAAGAAACAATTAAGGTGATTTTTACTGGTTCAAGTCGAGAAGGCCTGAGACAAATGTTTTCTGTAAGTAGTGCTCCATTTTTTCATTATGGACAGAATTTACCTTTTCCAAATCTAACAAAAGCATTTACAGATCATCTGGCAGATGTATTTAATCAAACAACAGGACGTAGTTTGAATAAAGAAATTTTATGGCATGCTTTTTTAGATATGAAGCAAAGTCCTCAACTAGCAAGATCATTAGTGGAGCGTTTAGCCTTAAACCCAATGCTGGCTATAGATTTTGCAAAGGAACAGCTTATAGCCGATACAATGGGGCATCGTGACTTTTCGGGATTATGGGGAGAGTTTAAGTTATTAGAACAGCTAATTTTAAAAGCCATAGCGGAATCACAAGTTGAACTTTATAGTAGTCAATTTAGACAACATCTGGCTGATTCCATTGGTGTAGATAACATTGCGGTATCAAGTATTCAATCGGCCCTACGTTCTTTATCAAAAAAACAAATTATTTTTAAACCAGAAAATGGTACTTATGAAATCGAGGATGCTCTTTTTAAAGAATGGATTATGGATGAAGCATAATTTTGAAAACTCACTTGGATAAAAATAATACTTTACCACTATAATAAGTATATAATAGGCAAAACCGCCTATACTTTACTATTTAAATAGAATTATGAATGATTTTTGCTCTGTCCAACTATTTCTGAATAATCAATGGATCGATTGTGCCACTATTGAAGTAATAGGTGAAAAAGCTAAAGGTTGGAAAGCTAGCTGCGGAACATATTATTCAATGGATTATGCAATTGAACATATGGGGTTACGAGATGGTCATGCTGTTTCAAACCATTATCCGATTAATTTAGAAAGCAATATTGAGCCTACGTGGCCAGCTTTTCTAATTGATCTATTACCTCAAGGATATGGTCGAAAAGAACTATTAAAAAAACTTGGTCGCCCTGAGTATGAAGAAGAGTCGGCAGATTGGTCATTGCTTAAAGTAGGAGCGAGCAACCCTATTGGTAACTTAAGAATAAAAGAAGCTCATGAATGGCTTTTAACCCAACATTCAGATCAGTTAGTACAAGGATTTTCAATACAGGAAATTATCGAACGTAGTGAAGAGTTTCTTGAGTCATTATCATCTTTTGGACTATTTATCTCTGGATCATCTGGCGTTCAAGGCGAGTGGCCAAAACTATTACTCACACAAGGTCATGATGAGTTATTTTATCTTGATCATACCTTACCTGATGAAATGGCTAAACAGCACTGGTTGGTTAAATTTAGCCGAGGAACGGATCAACGTCTAAACAAAATTTTGAATCAAGAACCCTTATATATGCAAATAGCAGCATATTTAGGATTGCGAGTATTTAGACCTCTAGAATTACATGGAAGAACTTTATTTATTCCACGTTTTGATCGGCAAGTGGTTGATAACCGTGTTGAAAGAATAGCCCAAGAAAGTTTAGCTTCTTTTAGTGGAAAAGCTGGCTTCGGAGTAAAAATGTCTCATAACGAAGTCTGCAAAATTATCATGAATTATTGTACGGATCCAGAAACAGAAATTCTTGAATATGTAAAAAGAGATTTAGCCAATATCGCTTTAGGAAATAAAGATAATCATACCCGTAATACGGCATTTCAAAGGCTTAACAATGGCGATATTCAATTAACGCCTTTATTTGATTTTGCCCCTATGTGGCTACATCCTGATGGAATCGCGAGATCTACTCGATGGGAAAAAGACGATAACAATTGGGCTTCAATTGCTCATCAAATTGTAGAATGCAGTTCTTTAACCATAGAACAAATAAAATCTGTATTTTCTGAACAATTACCTTTGTATCAAGGGCTTTTAACCCATATGAAATCTATCGGGATAGATGATGAAATTCTAGAAAATTGTGCATATCGCATTGAAGGTATTTGCGCACAATTAAAGGAGATTTGTCATGGATAAACGTTTTATTCCACTCTCTCAAATAGAGCAAATTAGAAAAAGACAATATGTCTTAGAAATGATTCAGCTTAATCCAGACTGGCCGATACATGTCATTGCAAAATTCATTAGAACAGAGCTGCATCTGACATTACATGAAATGTCCAAGATCACTAAAATTTCGCTTCAAACTTTACAGAAGCTCGAGCGATCAGATGCAAATCCAACCTTAGAAACAATGCTAAAACTTTTAACCCCATTTGGTTTAAAATTAACTGTCGTGAAGAAATGAGAACTTTCTATCAGGATATTTTCGACCTTAATGATCTGTTTAACTTCTCTGATTTGATTGTCTTTACTCACAATATTCCTATTGAGTGAGTCGAATCTGTGCTCAGGTTGAGCAGTTTGGCTACTTTTCTGAAATGACAGCTTTGTCCGTTATAATTGTATAAACATTTTGGTGTCTGGTAATTATGTCCTTATTGATCAATTTTCTATCTCGCTTTAGTACTGCAACTCTTCAGCGCAGTCTGAGCTATGCTAAACACATTGATAGGGAAACAATTGAGTTCTTTGAGGAAAATGATGATGTCACGATGTATGCTCAAATTGAAGGGACAGATTATTACGATACCGCGATTACCTATAATCTTAAAAAAGACCGTTTAATCGATGATGACTGCACTTGTCCAGTTGGATATAACTGTAAACATGCTGCTGCTTTAGCGCGGTTATTCTTTCAAGAATATCGTCAGGAATTTCAACAGCGTTATGCTGAATCTCAATCTCCGCAGGGAATCGCAAAACGCCGATGGGGGGATGATCAGGCGCAGCGCTGGTTGAATGATTTTAAACGGTATTTACAACAGACTGAACCAGAGCAATCTGTCAAAACAAACAATTATTTAATTTACCTGCTAGATCAGTCGATCAGCTTAAAGAAATTGACAGTTGATGTTCAGAAGGCCAGACGCAATAAGAACGGCTCAATTGCCGGTGAAAGTGATTATACCCAATATGAAAATATCACCAGAAAGCATCTGACTTTACCTGAACAAAAACGACAATTATTTAACCAGATTTATTATTACGCCAAAATAAACAGCGACGAACGCTTTTATCAAAGCAATCTTGATATCTCCAGCATTTTATTGGAGCATTTCAAATCTTTTATTCAAAGTGGCGATGTGTATTGGAAAAAAAAGAGCCATGCTGCACTTCAATGGTCAGAACAAGGCTATCACATCGAACTGATCTGGCAACAAGGTGTAAACAAACAGACAGAGCATTTAAACATTGAATTGGTCAATGGTGATATTCGACTCGATTTAAAATCAAATCCTCATATTCAGATTCTCGCGAGCCATCCACCATGTTATGTGGATATTCAACAGAACACGGTGGGCCAGTTATATGGTGAATATACGGCAAATCTTCTGTACCATTTTTTACAGATGCCTGATCTTCCAGCTAAGCTCTTGCCAGAGTTTGAGAAACTGACTCATCAATATTCAGAGGTGGAAAAATTGCCTCAGCCCGAGTCTATTCAGCATATTGATGTCCTTGAGGGAAGTCCCCAGCCAATTTTACGCTTCGGTGTTTTAAATAAATTTGATTGGAAATGGGAAGAGTCTGTTTGTGCTGAAATTGAATTCTCCTATGCAGGTGGGCGAATTAAAGCAGGTACATCAGGTGACAGTTTTATTGGTGAACAGCATGGCAAAATGGTGCGACAGCTTCGGGACTTAGTTCAGGAACAACAGTCAATCCAGTGTTTACAGCTATTGGTCGAATCACTGAAGTGGGTGAAAGATCTTAGTTATGACCAGCAATTAAAACTGGATAAACAACGTATTGATTCTATGGTTTTTGCTTTCTATGGAGACTGGATCAAACAGCTGATGCCCATCAATCAAATTGAGTTGATGGGCTGGCAGATAGAGCATCTGGAAAACAGCCCCTTTAACCTGCAATATGTTGAAAATTTAAATATTTCCATCACTGAATCTGAAGGCCAGCAGGACTGGTTCAATATCGGGGCGACGGTTCAAGACAGTGCAGGCAATTCTTATAATTTGCTTGATGCGCTCGTAGCTTTGGTGCGAGTAAATCCTGATTTACTTGATCCGCGGACTTTTATTCATCTGCATGACAGTCAAATTTTCACCGTAAAAACTGCAGTTGATCAACCTGATTTGGCTCTATCTGCTAGGGATATTAAGCCGATATTGTTGCATCTGCAGAGCATTTTACAGCAAGAAGAGCGCAGTATTGATCGCTATGATGCGAGTCAATTATTAGAATTGCAGCATAATCTTGAGATGACATGGCAGGTCAGTGATCGCCTGCAACAATTTGCACAGAAATTCAAACAAGGCTATCAGCAACAACTGCCGACACCAAAAGGTTTTCAGGGGGAATTGCGTCCATACCAGCAGCAGGGCTTAGGCTGGTTACAGTTTTTAAGGGAAACCCAGCATGGCGGGATTCTTGCAGATGATATGGGCCTGGGCAAAACAGCACAAACTTTAGCGCATTTGCTCATGGAAAAGCAGGCTGGACATTTGCAGGACAGCCCCGCCTTAATTGTTGCACCTACATCGCTGATGCATAACTGGCTCAAAGAAGCGCAGAAATTTACCCCCGATCTCAAGGTACTGCTGCTACAAGGGCCGGACCGCCATCAGTATTTTGAACAGATTCCGCAATATGACATTGTTTTAACCACCTATCCGCTCCTGGCGAGAGATGAAGAACAACTGAAGCAATATGAATATCATCAACTCATTTTGGATGAAGCACAGAATATCAAAAATCCGCGTGCCAAAGCTGCACAGGTAGTACGGCAATTAAAAGCGCGACATCGTCTGTGTCTAACCGGTACCCCGATGGAAAATCATTTGGGTGAGCTGTGGGCACTATTTTATTTTCTGATGCCAGGATTTTTATATTCACAAGAAATCTTTAATAAAAAATACCGCTATCCGATTGAAAAACGCGGTGATCAGGAGTTAAGGCAAAAGCTGGTGAACCGGATTAAGCCCTTCATTTTACGTCGCTTGAAAACTGACGTCGCCAAAGAATTGCCTGAAAAAACCACGATTGAAGTCAATATTGACATGAATGAACAGCAATCCAAGCTATACGAGGCTGTTCGCGCCACGATGCAGGAAAACATTCAGAAAATTGTGGCAGAAAAAGGCTTTAAACGTAGTCAAATTCAAATTTTAGATGCCTTGTTGAAACTACGTCAGGTGTGCTGCCATCCTAGTTTGCTGAAACTGGATTCGGTTAAAACCGGGCAGGCACATTCTGCCAAACTTGAACAGTTGATGGATATGGTCGTCCCGATGGTGGAAGAGGGACGAAAAGTTCTCATCTTTTCTCAGTTTACTTCAATGTTGGAATTGATTGAGCAGCGACTCAATCACTCGGAAATTGGCTATGTCAAACTGACTGGAAAGACCAAAAAACGAGATGAAGTCATTACTACATTTCAGTCTGGACAAGTGTCTGTGTTTTTAATCAGCCTTAAAGCTGGAGGCGTAGGCTTGAATTTGACAGCAGCGGATACGGTCATTCACTATGATCCATGGTGGAACCCTGCTGCTGAAGATCAGGCTTCAGATCGTGCATGGAGGATTGGACAGGACAAGCCGGTATTTGTGTACAAGCTGATTACCAATCAAAGTATAGAAGAAAAAATTATTGCCTTGCAGCAAAATAAAGCAGAACTGGCACAGTCTATTCTAAGCGCCGATCATGAGGGCGAAGCGAAACTTACGGAAAATGACGTGATGAACTTGTTTGAGAAATTTTAGTTTGGTTTCAGATTACCCTAATCATCTGTAAGTATCTGAAAGTCTGGATGCAATTTTTTCCAATGTTCTCTTAATTTTTCTTTATGAACAGAAATCATAGGTAAGTCTAGTAATAGCACTGGCCATACTGACCGTGCTTTGTCCATGATCGCGTGAAGTTGTTTTTCAATAACACGCCATGGAACACCGACTTTTTCAGCCCATTGTTCAAAGTGTTTCATCTCAGCTAAATACCAATCTTTATTTTTGGCAAGATTTAATGCGAAATGACGCTCATTTTCAATATATACACTGGTCATTAATATATCGTATGCGGGAGATAATCTGGGTGCACTTTTATCATGATAAATCATACTCCAGTTTTTTAAGTGCGCATCTCCATTGGCGAGCAAAATATTGACGAGTAAGCGGCTGGCAAATTGCTGAATATCAAGAATTTTGTTATCTGAAAATTGATAAATGATCTTTCCTATCTGCTCATAATTTGTGGTGCTGTATTTCTGATGTGGATATGCGCCGAAGATCTGAGCAAAGTCTTCGATGTGAATAAGCTCTATAGTATCAGCAGTACTCTGTCTATCAAATCTTTTGATTGCGAAAGCATATTGCTCTTGGGGTAAATTTAATGGTGGCAGGTCTTGTAAGAGTGCCATATCCACCAAGCGAATCTCAGGGACATCTATGCCGACTGTTTTGGCAAGGCTCATCATAGAATATTCATTTAGTGGAACAAAACCATGTCTGGAAGAAGGAGTTTTGATAATCCAATCCCCGAGTAGACTGGATTCTATTGCCTGTGCTAATGTAAAACGCCCATCTTTGGCTTTCATGGAAAACTTCATTTGGACGCCAGCCAAGGAAAACTTATTATCTGTTCGAATCTCTTGCTTTAAAATCTGATCTGGATTCGAGATCTGCAGTTTGAATTTTATTTCATCTGGAATTTCTTCTGGATCTAATGGGGTCGCAATGAGTGCTCCAGGTAAGTCATGACCTAAAGCTGCCAATAACTGAAATTCATTGTCTATATGTACTTTAAGGCTTTGTGCAATGAGTTCGCGTAATGCGCCTTCTGGTAGCAAGTTTGATAGCAAGGGGTGTAAGCGCTGATGTGTAACATAAGTCTTTTCTAAAATCTTATCTGCTTGAGGATACAAGGGGGAAGTCAGCAAGCTCAAGGTCTGGCGTTGCTGATCAAATCGGAAAGAATCCGTAAAAACCAGAATATTTTTTCCGCTCTGAAATCCTGCCAAGTATCCAACGACAGCGTGATGTAATGTTAATTTCAGGACGGCAACAGTATTCATGGTTCCTCTCCTCCGAGAAGACCCTTCCATGGGTTAGTCATTAAGTCATCCTGATCTTCAATAGTGACTTTAATTTCATCATTCAATAATTGTCTAATCAAATGAACCTTATCATCAGGGATGAGCATCAGTTGAGCATTTAATCCTGCCGCGATAATTTCTAAGGTCTCTAATCGAGGGTTGCCCTGACTTTCCAGCTTTTGGTATTGCTGTCTTGAAATGCCTGTACGGGATTGCATATCAACTTGCTTTAAGCCCAATTGGGTTCGTCTTTTTTTGATTTGCTGAAGTAAAGACTTATTCATTGTAGATACATTTATTGCTTTTAGGTCATGTAAGAAACATATTAGTTTCTTTTATTGTGAAAAGCAATTTATGATTTTGTTTAATGTAGATAGTCTGACCATTGAAAATAAGGGGAATTATACTATTTTAATAGTTATATAATAGCGAAAACTGACTATATTTTACTATTAAAATAGAATTATGGGGGTGTTAAACACACAATGGAAATCATAAATAGATCAGTGATTTAATCAGTTTTAAGAAGTTCCTGTTGGTGTAATACAGCCATAGGTTTATGTACGGTATCAGGTGACATGTAATCCAACCCATTAAGCGGAATAGATAGTGGGCGCCCAATACATGCTAGATGTAAGCAAAATTTAAATGCAGCAAGAGCATGACCATCTTTTACTGAGTAGAGTTGTAGACGAGGAAACTCCTCTTGAGTTGGTGGATGTTTATCTGTTGATGCTTTTGCTAATTTGAAAAGTTGAGGCTGTTGTTTAGCATCTAACTTTGTTTGCAAATCTTGTCCAAGTAAGTGCCAAAATTTGGCAGGAAATAAAGCCTTAACTTGGGAGTAAAAATGTTCGAGTTGATCGATATCCTTCCAGCGATAATGGATACCTGTGTGTGATGCGGTCACTCGATTCAAAAATATATTCAGGACGCATGCAATTTGTATTGGATTTTTACGAGCTATTTTCTGTAGATGTTCAAAAAAATAAGTCACCGCATGAAGCTCTTCAGCGCTATCAAGCATTGCTGGTTTTAAGTGGGTTGAGCTATCAATACCAAATAAACGGGGATTCCCTTTTTTTGATTTAATGTTTGCTAAATTTAGAGCATTTTCATACCAATAATTGACGAGTTCTTCTGGTAAGCACATACGTTGAGCTGCACTTTTAGGATCGTGAGTAGTCTCCAATATATTGAGCGTTTCATAGAAGCGTTGAAGTGAAATTTTAGAATCTTCTGTTCCAACAAAGAAAGCAAAAAAATCATGGGATTGATCTATTTGTAACGACAGTTCATCTAAAATGTCAGTAGCATTACTTTGAAGCCATTTTGTTTGATCGTTTAATAATATAGTTGCTAGAACGGCCTGGTTTTTTTCAAAATTAAAGTCTTTTTCATCATTTGTTATTTGCAAATTTTTAAACGTTGCATTGTGGCCCATAATTTTTTTAGCCAATTCATTAGGCATATCTGGATGATGTTTTAGTAGTTTTTGACCAGCTATGAGATAACTTAAATGAATATAGCTTTTGAATGTTTCAACTGGCTCTATATGTCCTAAGAGATGTGCAATAACAAACCAATGGTTTTGTCCATGTTGATTTTGAAGTAGCTCGGCTCGAATTTTTTGATATTCGTTTTCGCTATAGTCAGTTAGCTTTTGCACAAGTGGTGCATATTCAGAGTTCAGTAAAAGCGATAAATGATTCGCTGTAGTGTGACGAAAAGAGTGAAAGGAGTAATGATGCCCTTTAAAGACCTGATTTAATATCAGTTTTAGGGGTGCGGTGACAGTGTGTTTATTCAGTTTTTTATTTTCATTCAAGTTGCTGAATAAATATAAAATTTTCTTATTTTCTAAGCGTTTTTCAACAACAAAATCGCTAAAGAATTGGTACTCATCATCTTTTAGCAAAGCGTATGCAGGCACAATCCGTTCCGCACTATCCGTTTTGAGCAGATGTTGATTCCCTTGTTTTTTTGAACCATAAGGTTGAACCCAGATAGAAAATTGATTTAAACCCTCGATATCTTTTACACGTAACCCGAGTATTTCGTTAATACGCATACCAGTACGGTAAGCCAAAATATAAATGATTTTTAATAATTTATAGTGATGGTCTGAGATGGATTGGTTATGTAAGAGCTGATTTAACTTCTTTAATATGACCTGGAAGGCTGTGTGACCTATGATGCGTGCCCGTGGTCGACTTTGCGATGCAATAAATTCAAGTTCGAAATCTTCTGCTTGAAAAACAATTTGTTGGAAGGTGTGAAAACGTTTCAACATGCGGATCGTTTGGTCTTTAGACTTCTTAAATGCGGGTTGATTGGCTTCGTCAGCAAGGCGTGTATTGCTGATGATTTGTTGATAAATTTTGTTCAGTAGATCATTAATGTCATCGTCGACATCGAAGTATTGTAAGGCATGAGTTAAAAACGGTTCTGCGATCCGGGTATAGTATGTATAGATTGAACTATCTGCGAGTTTTTGATTGCCTTGAAATGACTTAGTGTACTGAGTTGTATCAAAATCAAAGGTGGCTGATAATTTTTTTATTTGCTCTGAACCTGGTCGATAGAGACTGATGAGCCATAAGATAATGCGCTTAGAAAACTCATTAAACTGCTCTTGGTGACGCAGGCAAAAATCAATAATGAGTTCAGCAATGGGTTGCTCTGTTGATGATGTGCGAATAATTTTCAGCAAGTTTTTATGAATAAATATGATATTTTCTACTGCTTCAGACGTATTGAGATCTGGTAGGGCTTTGGCGGTAGAAGAGACATTTTGTTCGATTTCATCACTTAATTGAGTTTTGAGTTTTGGGAAAGCAAAGTTTTCAAACTCATGTTCAGATAAACCACACGTGAGCGTGTTTTCTAACAAACATTGTGAGAGGGCAGGATCAATATCTGCATTGTGCAGTTGTATCCAATTAAAGTTGGCGTAGTCACATAGAAATTTGAAAGTCTTTTGGGTGTATGGATGTTTTATTTTTTGAAAAATGAGGTGTAGATAAGCATCCACGTCTAGACTGATGTCACGAATTTGCCTTGTGTTGAAGTGAATGAGCCAAAGTCGTGTGAGTTGATCTGGAACAAAATTACGCGATTTTCGAATTGTTTTCTCATCGACAAATAGATCGCCATAGCTTGGAGAAAATGGCTCTAAAAAGATGATATTTAAATCGCAAATTTTTTGGATTTTTACGGGATTCTTTAAATGTTCAAGTAATGCATTTAATGTTGCTGTTTGACTTAGTCCACCGTATAACATTGAGCAAAGCAGAATATTCCCAATAATTTCATCATCAGAAAAAGCGGAACTATCTTGAGCAAGAATCCAATAATCCCAAAGTTTTTCTATAATGATGTCAATTTCATGACCGGCCTGGATCCAATCTGGGGTGAAAATTGGTTCATCGCGTTTCATCTCAAAGGTGAGGTACGGTAATGGGAAGTCTAGGTTATTGTTCTTATTGAGATATTTGATATATGTTCGGAAGAATTCATGTGCATATTTTTTCCAAGCCAAATTTGGTGCTTTACGTTTAATAAACTCATAAATCGCGGGATAAGCTTGAATTAAGTCTTCAGTTGAAAATTTTTGTTCATCAAAGTATTGTCGGAGCTCTTGTTCTGCATCAGCTCGTAGGGTCTTTTCTAATTCATTACGTTGAAGTTGACGTCTATCTTCAGCATAGCGTTTTTTTTGGATTTTTTTATTGAATGATGACATGTACTTCAATCCCGCTAATTTTAAATTGATCTTTCATTTGCTCTAAAACATCTGCAATTTTAGAAAATTGAGAGAGCGATAAACTGGAAAATGGATGTGCTGCTTCTTGTTGCATGAGTTCATGTCCAAAGAGAGCTAAAATCTCAGGTTCGGTAATTTTATGAGTTAAAAAAGCACGTGCTGTGTGGCGGTGCCAGTTTGCATGATCAAGGCATAATTCAGGATGAAAATTTTTGACTATAGAAGGGCTTAGTGATATCCACTCGTTATTTTTGATAATGCCAAGTAAGGGCAATTGACTTGTTTTGATTTGTTGTAAGAGATCAGCTAAGTGTGAGTGGCTCATTATGATTTGAATCGAAAAATATTCTAAAAAATTAAGGAATTTTTTTATCTCTTCAACTAAAAATGGGCAAAGTGGAATGAGGCGTCCGAATCCATTGCGGCCGCCTACTTCTTTGTCAGAAACCATCAAAATTTGGCGTTTTAAATTAAAGTTTTTAAGAAATCCAGGGAATTCAGCAACGGGGCGTGCTGCTGTAAAAAGAAGGAGGATATGCCACATCCATATGTTGTAGTGGTTGTATATAGCAATCAGATCGTCTTCAGCTTGTGAAAAAATATTAAACTTCAATACAGCAAAAATCTCTGTAATGACCTGTGGTTTTGGAGCTTTACGACTACCAAAATGAGTTATTGAATCAGGGAGCGAAGGTACACAACTTTCATATGTGCTTGCTACATCTGCACAAAGTGATTTTAGAATATCAATATATTGTGCATGTAATCGTGGAATATTCTGATGACAATAAGAAACAGATGATGACTGATTGGCATCAATCCCTGTGATTAAATCTGCGAGTTGTTTATTCCCTGTTTTTGCAAGAACCGTATGATGCAGTAGAGAACTCACCTTTACGACAGACAGTTTTGGAATCAATAATTCTTGTCTTAATTTGCGTAAATATTGCTGTATATCATCGAAACTAACCGAATCCATTTTGCGCAGATCCTCAATGAATAGATTCGGGATTGGAATGTCTAAATAGATCGTCTGATTGAGCAAGTTGTCTGAATACTCAAAATTGCGGTTCTCAAATACATTAAAGTGACTGTTTAAGAAGACCTGATCATTTTTATAGATCAATTTTTGGCGGTTATTTAACTTTTTAGCTCGCTTGCTTTGTATATATAGCCACTCATTCACACTATTACCGGTCAAAAATGCGAGCATTAGGATCAAAGCACTTTTATTTTGATGTTCAGAGTAGTCCACATGAAGTCTTTTCAGGAGATGGTTCACGCTAGATGGATTCGGAAAAAAACTACTCGACGTGAGTAAATGTTCTTTGCGTTGAATATGTTTTGCAACAAGCGGTAGAATATAATTTTGACTTGTTTCTGAATGTGCTGCGAGTGGTGTGACGTCAGTTGGATTGACAACAATTTGCCGATGAAGCGGCTCATCAATTAACGTTTCTATACTCAGTGCCTTAGGCGAGGCCCCTTTTTTTATTTCGATACTTTCTTCAATGAATTGTTCTTCATCAAGAAACTGATATTGAAGCTGTGTATCGATACTGGCACGTGCAATCTTCGCTTTGTTTTTTAAAACATAGTTAAAAGTAATGCGAATATCATTGAGTAGATTGCGATCAAACTCAGGCAATTCATCCGTATCTAATGTGATCAGATGTTGAATAAATTGCTCTAAGCTCTGTGTTGGATCTTGAAGATAGGTACTCCAGAGACGTTGATACTCTTGTGTATTTTGATATTTTTTTTCAGTATCTAAATTTTTATTTGCAGTCCTAAAGCGCTGGAATAAGCGCTTTACGGTATTGAAGTGTTCTGTGTGTGCTTGTTTAAAAAGCTCTGGTTTAAGCTCAGGAAGAGCAATTAAATAAATTGCCGCTTTTAAAACTAGAATATTCCAATTTTTTGCATGCGTGTGTGATGCAGGTAATTGCGCAATTGAATTGATGTATGACGTAATGGATAAATCACTAATCTTAACTTTTTTCGTGAAAGAGATTACCGGAGGTGTCGGCAGCTGCGAATCAAACTTTATATCGATATCAAAGTAATCGAGATTGAGACCAACCAGAAAATTGTCAGTCTGTTGAGAAGACAATAGTTTAATTACAAAGTTGATGTGTTGTGCACGTTCAAATCGCTCATCACCAAATAATTTTTCAATTGTTTTTTGGAGCGAAATGATAGGTAAATTAATATGTTCATTTAGATCATTCAACATTATGATCTCCAAATTTTTTCTGTACTTATACAACTATCAGAGTGATCAACGAGTTCTTTTACACATCTGCTGTTGAGTGATAATTCATTAAAAATATGTGTACGCTGTTGTTTGATATTTTTAGTACGCTGATTCAGTTGATTTCGAGAACATGAAAGTAGTTGTGCTAGCAGTTCCAGACTCATTTGATGATGTGGCTTTAAAGATGATTCTTTGTTAAGGGTCAATAGTGTTTGACGTGAAAGATGTGTGTTAATTAAATGCAATGTTTTTCGTGGATTTAACGAACGAATATCAAATTTTGTAGATTTGATGAATTGAATAAATTCACGACTGCATAACTCCATCAGAAATGCTAACTCATCCTCTGAAAAAGATTGTTGATGATGAATAATTAAAGTGACTTCATTAATATCTTGCTTTAAATAGCTAAGATATAAGTTAATATTATTGAAAATGGAGTAGTTATCAAATTCTGAAGTTTTCCACACATGGAGTTCTTTTATGCGATTAGAAATATCTAAATCTGCAGTGAGATTTTTAAACATATTTAAGTAGCATAAGTTGAAACCATACGCTTGTGGATGAATGGTGATTCTCCTTTTTTTGAAATTTTTTAGAGTACTTATCTGTGTTGCTGGAAACTTCAAAAGTAGTTCAGATGTCAGATCCATGTGTGCTATTGAATAAAAATAATACAGCAATACTTACGTATATTTAGAGTTTTTGAATATGGCAGGAGGTATCATTTTTTCCTTGTTTTTAAAGTTTATTTATTATTGAAAGTTTCAAATTTTCCTCCTCGATTAGATACTCACTATTAGTTAGCTATATTTGTGAGTTGGCAAAAAATATCATGTTTCTATTATGATGTTCACATAGCAGATTACAATGAATACAGTAGGGATGAGTATAGTTGATTATTACAATAACAATGCTCAAATTTGATCTTTTTTAATGGTAATTAAAACCAAACAGGAGTCAATTTTTGATAAGTATGTAGACAAATTTAACATGATTGATATCGGGAGCCGTATATGGAAATTAAACAATAGAAACAGGTAGAAGTCGTTACAGATGTTGTATGTGATATATGCAACCAATCAACGAAACTGGAGTTTGGCACTTTATCGGCGCATTGGGGCTATGGTTCCAAGCATGACGGGGAAAGATATGAATTGCAGTTATGTGAGAAATGTTTCTTTTATGCCTTAGCGACATTAAGAAAAGAGCGAGCAGATGAGTTTATGTTTGATGAAAACTTTGACCCTTCAACCCTAGATGGGTTTGGGTTGAAGTGAACCTATCATCGCGACAGGTTCTAAGAATCCAGAAAATACTGACTCAGATCCAAGCCAGCAGCTTCATTTTTAATGGCGAGTAAGGGATTCAGGAAAAATATTGTTCTTTGCTTCAAGGTCACTGAGCTCTGAAAATGCCTGAATACCGCCTGCGGCTTTAATTCCATCTAAAGCGACAGATAGAGCTTCCTGATCTGACGGGAATGTTTCATCCCATACCGTAGAAGTACCATTTTGGTTTACCACTTCCAGTGTCCAGTCACTATCAGGTAATCGATAAATTAGAACTTCAATTTGTTCATTATCCTCTTGTAAAATTTGAGACAAGGGAGAATCGATTAAATCATTTTCATCATAATCCAGAGTACTGTCATGATCAGACATCAGCGGCAGCCTTTATTGTATTTAACATCCGTCCATAGTAATGAGTGAATTTAATTTTGCCTAGCGGAATAAATGTTATGGGTACAAAGGTCGGCTAATTCTAAAAAATAATAGCCCCGACAATAAAACAAAATAATCCAAAAATTACCCAAATCCAGACATTCGATTTGGGTTGCTCAGTATGTGATCTATAGAACGATTGCTGTTCCTGAGTAGGATTTTTTTGGTTGCCAACTCTCTTCTTATAGGGCTGGTGCTTGGAATAGGATAGGCCTGTGCCTGGAATACCAACGCTGGTTCGGGCGCCTTTTTTACCAATATTTAAAGAAGCACCAGGCTTGCCAATGCTTGCACTGCTGATGCCTTTATGCGTCAGATTGATTTTTAATCCAGGTAATATTTTAATACTCTTGCGAAATCTGAAGCCCATATTTTTTCCATTTACAAGAACCAGTTTGGTTTCTATCTCAGTTGTCGGGATACAGTGAAATAAAAGTTTGATTCATTCATAGGACTGATCATTTGACTTAGCTAGTGAAATATCAGTATGTTCTTTAACATAAGATATTGGCTTTTAGACAATGAATCAAACATCAAATTATTACAATCAACATGCTCAAGCATTTTTTGAAAATACCTATCAGGTTGAGATGGAAAGTCTTTACACACCATTTCTAAGATATTTGCCGGAACAGGCATTGATCCTGGATTTGGGCTGTGGCTCGGGGCGGGACACTTTGGCATTTAAGAAAAAAGGCTATCAAGTTGAGGCAATTGATTATTCTATCGAGCTGGTTGAAAAGGCGAGAGAGCTGACAGGCATCGAGGTACGTCAGCAAAGTTTTTATGAGCTGAATGAAGTAGCTAAGTATGATGGGATTTGGGCCTGTGCTTCTCTTTTACACTGTGAAAGAGATCGCCTGACTGAAGTGTTGGGGCGCTTATTTAAAGCATTAAAGCCAAATGGTGTGTGTTACATGTCTTTTAAATATGGCGATTCAGACCGTGAGAAAGAAGGGCGCAGCTTTACTGACTTGAATGAGCAGCAAGCTTACGACTTACTCAAACAAATAGATCAGGCTTTACTGTTACAGCAATGGATTACTGTAGATAAACGTCCAGACAGTACAGAAGAGTGGTTAAATATCCTGATTAGAAAAATGCAGGCTTAGACGTGTTGTTTAGTACAGCTGAAATACCAACACATCATGAACAGCTAAAATTCTTAAAGCACATTCAGCAGATTTTACAGTCAGGGACGTTTACTTCGACCTATAAGTTTGCCTTGCTGATAAGCATCACACGTCTAGCGATTGAACAGGGTCAAGATACTGGTGCTGCGTTGCATTTGGAATATCAGGATATCGCTGAAAAATTTATTGACCTGTACTGGAAACAGTCACTACCGTTTCAGTTTAACCAATATGAACCTTTTTTCCTTAAACAAGCCACTGGACAGCAAGCAAAAATCATCAGTGAAATCCAAAAGGCACAGCAACAATTCAAGACCTTGGCCGCACTGAGAACAGATGTACTTTACTGGAACAGGCTAAAGCGAACAGTGGCAACAACGGTAAAGCAAATGCCGGTAGTATATTTGCAGAATCTGAATGGTCAAACGGTAGAATTTCTCTATTGCCTTGAAGACTCCAAACATTCCCTCAAGCTTTTACCCAAAGTGATGTATTGTTTGAGGCAGTTTAGTGAAATTGTTGAAGAGCTTTGCCAGAAGCGCTGGATTGATTATGTCCGGTTGAATAAGCATAACCTGATAGTATTAGATGGATTACCTGACCTGAATGAATTCATGTTTGCACCAAGTCGCAATCAACTAGGGCGGGTCGCGGACTACTTAATAGATTTACAGCAATGCCAGTGTTTTTACTGTGGAAAAAGTCTCAAAAATTCAAAATATGCTGTGGATCATTTTATTCCATGGTCATTATATCCTGCTGATACCGGACATAATTTTGTCCTGGCGGATGAAAAGTGCAACTCACAAAAAAGTAATTATTTGGCGTCAGAACAATTTCTGCAACAGTGGCAGGAGCGGAACTATCTACATGATCAATCTATTGTTCGGGAAATTTCTCAATTAGGTTTTTTAACCGATCTGCAACGTTCGCATCGGGTTGCCGACTGGGCGTATAAGCAGGCAATAGAGAATGAATATTTAGTTTGGTTGGGTGGTAAAGATAAACAGATATACCACAGTAATTTATAAGGCCTAACTTAAATAAAAAGTCTTCGACAAACCCGGTACGGTTCAATTTTAAGAAAGCAGAATCCTGATAGGATAAGGGTTCTGTGAAATTTGTAGTGTACAAAGTAATATTGTATATTAATTAACTAAACTAGGATGATTTCGTGTCCGCGCTAAATAAATTTAGCCATATAGGCATAAATAATTGATATGGCTAAACATTTAAATTGAGGTAAAGTTATAAATGAATACAACAGTAAAAGTAATCTCGGTTGACGGTGATGTTTGGCGCTTTTCCAAAACAAATAAAAAATTAATTCTAAAAAAAGGGGCAAAACTTCAGGCAAAGGATGTATTGCATCTTTCTGAAGAAAGCAATGTCGTATTGCAGCTTTCAAATGGTCGTGTAGTCGAAATACACGGCAAAGATTTAATCAATAACGATGGTAATTTCAGTCTTAATTCCTTACTGGTCGAGTCAAATTCAGATATCGACAAAATTCTAAATTTTGCAAAATCATTTCAGCAAATGAATGAATCTGAACAACAAAATGATGTTGTTCGCTTAGACGACGGTCGCGTATTCAAAAAAGAGGGTAAGGACTACGTTGAAATTGCAGGGGAGTCTTTCGAGGGCGATCCTGATGTTACCCAAGGTGGGCATCGTTTTGTTCAACTGACACGGGCAGGTGAAACATCTGTCGCTGACGGTATCAAACCATTAATGTTGAACCGGGTGGTAGATAATATTCCGCCTTTAGGAATTCAATACCCAATATTATCTTCAGTTATTAAGCCATTTGAACATGGTTTGGGTGGTGGTAGCTGGACACCTTTGTCTCCATTTGCACCTACACCAAACACACCACCTGTTGCAAGCGATGACACGTACAACACCGCATTCAACACGCCAGTTGCGTTGGATCCATTGGCAAATGATACCGATGCAGATGGCAATCCATTGACCATCACAGCGATCAATGGCGTGACCTTGACCCCGGGCACCGCACAACAAATCAACACCCCGAACGGTATCGTGAACATTGATGCCCAAGGCACCATTACCTTTACCCCGAACACGGGCTTTACCGGTCAAGAAACCTTTAGCTACACCATTAGTGATGGACAAGGCGGCAGCTCAACAGCGACTGGAACCATCAACGTTTCATCAGCACCAAACACATCACCTGTTGCACTGGATGACAGTTACAACACGGCATTCAACACCCCAGTTGCGTTGGATCCATTGGCAAATGATACCGATGCAGATGGCAATCCATT
>NZ_JBIMDK010000029.1:0-22211 GCF_048552595.1 Acinetobacter psychrotolerans
CCGTCACGGTGAATTGGTCTGCTGATGGTGGTTTCGTTGCATCCAGTCCTTCGCTGTAGTGTAGAACCAATTCACCCGCTGCATTTACTTCTGCATTAACGAAGCTCGGTGCCGTTGTATCTCCGTTTGGATCAATGACCGTTGATCCATTGTTGTCTACTGGCGTGGTTACTAAATCTGCTGCATCGTTACCTGCCGCATCTTGGATCGCAACGTCATCATCGCTTGTGGTTTTATCTTTATAAGCAATGCTCACGTCTTGATCTTTGTAGATCGGCGGTACAAAACTTAAGGTGACATCTGTTCCACTCACCGTCACGATGATGTTTGATGGATCAATAATTGTACCACCCACCGTCACGGTGAATTGGTCTGCTGATGGTGGTTTCGTTGCATCCAGTCCTTCGCTGTAGTGTAGAACCAATTCACCCGCTGCATTTACTTCTGCATTGATAAACTTTGGTGTCGTGACATCACCCACAGTGACTTCGAGCTCTTTAGGATTACCTGATGGATCTGTCACAGTGACTGTGATGGTTTCACCATCAATTAAGGGACGATCCAATTGGATATTTTCAACTGTGCCATTACCCGTTAATGTACCATCACCAATCACATTACCTTTAGAATCAGTAATTTTTACTGTACCTGATTCATTTGAAATAATATCTACATGCATAGCATCTTGGATTTCCGCACTGATTATTGGCGCAGTAACATCACCAACATTAAATGTTTCAATGGTTTTATTACCAGAATTATCTGTGGCAGTAACAGTAATCGTTTCATTGTCCTGAAGAGGCCTTGTTAGGGTTATATCAATGTGACCTGCTTGATTTAATTGACCTGTACCAATAATTTTTCCAGTTGAATCCGAAATAATAATTTGGCTTGCTTCGTTTGCTGTAATTTTAATTTTATTATTATCTAAAATATCATGCGTTATTTTAGGACCTGTTTTATCACCATTGTCTGAATGATCCGAACCACCACCACCTGCAGCAGCTCCAGCAATACCAATTAATCCAGCTGCACCAGCGACCCATGCCCAAACGGGTACAACAGACGATTGACCATCAACTAAATAATCTTGAAAATCTGCAATACCTAAGTAATCAACTTTTGTTGCAACACCATTCGCATCAAATTCCAGCATATTAACTAAAAAGTATTTCCCATCCGCTGACTCTATAACAAATTCTTTTGGCTTTTGACCAACAAAGAAATTTTCTATAGTGACCTTTTCACCATTTTGTAATTCGATCTCTAAATTATTATTAACTTTAGTAATTTGTTTAATGTCAGCTCTATCAAGATCAGCTTTATAAACTGCATGATGAGTATCCACCATATCTGAAGTTATGGTTTTTGCCGTGCCTTTTTCATAAACTGTGATATTTGTCATAATTGTTCCCTCTTTTATAATTTCCACATATACAAAAAAGATAAATAAATGCGACAAGCTTCACAAGTAGATAATATTACAAAATAAAAATCACATATTAAACATAAGAGGAATTATTAAGAGTAGTTACTCCAGCACCTTCACTCGTCCATAAATTAAAGTGACAGAATAATCACTAAATTATTTTTTATTGAAAATAATAACATTTTTTATTTAATAATCATTAGATATATTTAATAATTTTTATTATTTTTATTTTATTATAATCATTATTTAAAAAATAAAATTAATTAACTTAACTAAACAATAAATTTTCTTTTACATTCTAAAAAGTTCAATAACTATGCAGAGGATCATTTCCAGTACAAACATATTTCCAGAATTTTATTATGGTTATTACAGAAACTTAAAAATTAAATACATACTAAAAAATATTTAAATGTTGTACAAATATTACAAAGTAGCAATATATTGAATATTTTTAAATAAATCAACAATACATTTTATTAAAACTAAATATTCGTCACTTCAAAATCACATTTATTACCAAAAGCAAAAAAGGTGAAGCTCTTCACTCCACCTTTTTTTATAAATTAAATTCATTTTTATCAGTATTAAACTGTGAAATCATCACCTAAATAAACTTCTCGAACGGTTTCATTGGCAAGAACCTCCTCAGGCGTTCCCTCTGCAATAACAGCCCCTTCACTGACAATATAAGCATGCTCACAAATAGCTAATGTTTCACGAACATTGTGATCTGTAATTAATACACCAATACCACGATCTTTGAGTTGACGGATAATATCTTTAATATCACCCACTGAAATTGGATCCACACCTGCAAAAGGTTCATCTAACAGCATAAATTTAGGATCAGCAGCAAGTGCCCGTGCAATCTCGGCACGGCGGCGTTCGCCACCAGAAACACTCATTCCCAGTGAATCTTTAATATGGGTAATTTTAAAATCTGCCAATAACTCTTTAAGGCGTACTAGACGTTGCTGCTTATTTAAATCTTTACGGGTTTCCAAAATTGCCATAATGTTTTCAGCAATGGTTAATTTACGGAATATGGAGGCTTCTTGCGGTAAATAACCAATCCCTTTACGTGCACGTTGATGCATCGCAAGATCTGAAATATCTTCCTGATCTAGATAAATAACCCCTTTATCCATCTGAACCAAACCAACGACCATGTAGAAACTCGTTGTTTTTCCTGCACCATTTGGTCCAAGTAGACCCACAATTTGTCCACTTTGCATTTGGAAAGAAACGTCTTTTACCACCCAACGCTTACTGTATACCTTAGCTAAATGCTGAATGCTGAGTGTCTGAATTTGATCCTGTACTGGCATTAATTACGCACTCCAGGGGCTGACTTAGAGCTATTCGGTGGAATAATAATTTGTACGCGACCTTTAGGTGAGCCTGTAGTATTCGAACTACCCGATGCTTCAATATCACCTTTATTCATACTATATTTCAAAGTATTACTACGAATACTTGCACCATTTTGATAAAGGTAAGCATTGCCAACTAAATTCAGCAAACCAGATTCAGCATCATAAACAATTTTTTGTGCTTCGCCACGAGCCACACTCGAACCAGTATCCACTTGTTGCTGAAATTTTGCAGGGCTACCTGTCGCGGTAATAGTACTGATTTGTTTATTTTTATTCAGTTGCGCCACGATAGAAGCCGCTTGTATCTTCATCGTGCCTTGTTCTATCAATACATTACCAGAATAAGTCGTTACACCTGTACGCTCATTATAGGTTGCTTTATCTGCAACTAATGAGATTGGCTGACTACGATCTGACGGCAATGCAAAAACAGATGCCGAAAAGCAGATTAAACCCGCAGTACAGATCACTTTTTTAAGGAAAGGCTGTGAATTAGAAAATAACTTAGTTAGGTACATACTTTCCTCGAATTTGTGCGAATTCATATTGCCCTTGATTTAAATCGGCTTTTAAACCTTGGCTGATAAATTCAGCATCAGGTGTATAAACAGTAACTTGGTGATTTGTTTCAAACTGTCGTACTTTAGGGTAACCTGTTAACTGATCTGTCAGAAACACCAAATCACCCTGCTGACTAATTTTAGTCGCTTTGACATTTCCAGATAAAACAACTTTTTCATTATCATTAAATCCGCGTACTTCTTTGGCAAAAAAAGTTGAATCAACTTGATTTTGATGAAACATAGAAGCATTCAGATGAATAATTTTTGTCGTATTTTTTTGTAAATCTTGTTCTAAATGATCAACTTGAGCACGTACGAACAAGTTGCCCTTTTCATCTGTTTGAATGAGCTGGATACCTTGCGCAGAGTAAGTCATGCTTTGTGCAGCATTTGCATCCAGCTTTTTGCCTTTTCCACTATAATAGTAATAGCCACCACTGATTGCCGCAATGACAACAGCAGAGACATATAAAACCTTAGTATCCATAAATTACATTCAACAATTGATCAATTTGAATTTAAGCTATTAATGCGGTATAGCTGTATATTTTTCAAGTAGTTCTTGGTAAGTTCCTTTTGCCATTAATAACATATCGCAAACTTCACGAACTGCGCCACGCCCACCCATCGCTTGAGTGACTAAATCTGCACGGCGACGCACTTCTACGTGACCATTTGGAACGGTAACTTTCATGCCCGCAATTGCAAAAGCAGAAAGATCTGGCCAATCATCACCCATATATAAACAATCTTCAGGGTCTATATTCAATTGAGCGCAAGCTTCACGCAAAGCAACGCCTTTATCTTCACGCCCTTGATAGACCAAATCCACACCTAGATCTGACATGCGTTTTTCAACAATATTACTTTTACGACCTGTAATAATAATCACTTTGATGCCCGATTTTTGAACCAGTTTCATTCCAAGCCCATCACGGATATCAAAAGATTTAATTTCATCGCCCGTATTGGTCAATGTCACAAAACCATCACTCAAAATACCATCTACATCTAAAACCAATGCTTCAATATGACGCGCTTGTTCCAATAAAACATAAGAAGCCATTGATCAATTTACTCCAGCTTGAATCAGGTCATGCATACTAATTACACCAATCACTTTGTTGGTATCATCGACCACAATAAATTGATTGATTTTCTTGTCATTCATTTTTTCTAAAGCGGCAACTGCACGTGCTTCTTTAGAAATCGTTGCAGGATTTCGAATCATTACCTCAGATACAGGTAAATTCACATCAAATCCTTGTTGTTTATCAATTAAACGGCGTAAATCGCCATCTGTAAATATTCCCAATAACGTGTCATTTTCATCAACAACTGTGGTTAAACCTAAACGCTTATTGGAAATTTCATACAACACTTTATTCATTGGTGTATTTGGAAATACTTTTGGTAAATCATTGCCTGTATGCATTAAATGTTTTACATGCAATAACAAACGCTTGCCTAATGCTCCCGCAGGATGCGACATCGCAAAATCATCCACTGTAAAACCACGTGCATCCAATAAAGCAACTGCCAAAGCATCGCCTAAAACCAATGTTGCTGTCGTACTAGATGTTGGCGCTAAACCTAAAGGACATGCTTCTTTAATATTGCCGAGTGTTAATGCAACATCTGCATTTTGTGGCATTGGACCTTTATCATCACCACTAATGGTAATTAAAGGTACTTGTAAATGTTTAATGAGTGGCATCAACATCATAATTTCATCACTCTTTCCAGAGTTTGAAATTGCTATCAGTACATCACCTTGCACTAACATACCTAAATCGCCATGCCCTGCTTCACCAGGGTGCATGAAAAAGGAAGGCGTTCCTGTTGATGCAAATGTTGCCGCCATTTTGCGCCCGATATGCCCAGATTTCCCCATACCCGTAATCACTAAACGACCTTTGCACTGTAAAATAATTTCACATGCATGCGTAAAGCGATCATCAATTTGTGTCGCTAAAATTTCTAAGGCTTGTTCTTCAATGCGTAAGGTTTCGAGCGCTACCTTTTGGAAATCGAATGAATTCGGCATGTTTTCAGGGTTCAAAATGGACTGACCTTAACTCTAACGTAGAGTTTTGAATATCGAATGGAATATTTTTGATATTTTAGCATAGCAATACCACAGGCTGCTTTCCTAAATGTATAAGTTTGCATGATTTATACAAAATCTATGATTTTGCTAGTTAAAGAAAATTTTATGATCTTCTCTCAACAAAATAGCAACCACCATTATCCATATAAATACGCTATTACAATGAGTATTAACACCATCAATCACTTATCTTTCCATCAATACCCTAAAAAATTCATGCTTTTTTTGCTTTTAACTTTATGAATAAAAATGCTTAGGTTAAGATTGAACACCATTTTCAAAATACGTTTAGAAAACTTATGCAACCATTTGTTCTATACAACTCAGAGCAACGTAAAAAAGTTGAATTTGTTCCACGTAAAGAAGGACATATCGACATGTATGTGTGCGGTATGACGGTATACGACTACTGTCATATTGGACATGCTCGGGTCATGGTTGCATTTGACTACATTATCCGTTTTCTACGCAGTCAGGGTTGGAACGTCAAATACGTACGTAATATCACAGATATTGACGACAAAATTATTACCCGTGCCAATGAAAATGGCGAAAGCATTACAGCTTTAACAGATCGTTTCATTCAAGCAATGAATAAAGATGCCACGAATTTAGGTTGTGCTGCTCCAGATGAAGCACCACGTGCAACCGATTACATCGACCAAATGCAAGATATGATTGGCAAGCTTGTTAATAAAGGTACAGCTTATCCATCAAACAATGGTGATGTGTATTTTGAAGTTGAAAAATTTGCAAAATATGGTCGTCTTTCAGGTCGTAAACTGGAAGATATGCAAGCAGGTGCATCAGAACGCGTAGATGTAGCCGTTGAAAAAAAACATCCATTCGACTTTGTATTGTGGAAACATGCTAAAGCAAATGAACCGTCTTGGGCTTCTCCGTGGGGTAATGGTCGCCCAGGTTGGCATATTGAATGTTCTGCAATGTCGACTTGCTGCTTAGGTAACCATTTCGATATTCACGGTGGCGGTTCAGATCTAACGTTCCCTCATCATGAAAACGAAATTGCCCAAAGTGAAGCATCTACAGATGAACAATATGTAAACTATTGGATGCATGTTGGTTTTATTAATGTTGATGGTGAAAAAATGTCTAAATCTTTAGGCAACTTCTTTACCATCCGTGATGTGATGGAAAAATTCCACCCAGAAGTCATTCGTTACTTTATTGTCTCTTCACATTATAGAAGCCCTGTAAACTTCTCCGACTTTGCATTAAAAGAAGCAAAATCAACACTTTCTCGCTTCTATCATGCCTTCAAAGCGTATCAACAAGTGTATGGTACAAAAACAGTTGAAACTTTAGATGTTGCTATCGTTGAACGTTTCAATGCTGCAATGCGTGATGACTTTAATACATCCGAAGCAATTGCAGTATTATTTGAAATCATTAAAGAATTGAATCGTGCTGTAAAAGAAGAAAATGCTGAACAAGCTGCAATTTATTATTCTACTTTACGCCACCTCACCAATATTCTTGGATTAGTTCAATCTAATGTCGATGAATTCTTAAAGTCTGATATTGGTCAGGAAGCTTCAGGGCTTTCGGAAGAGCAAATTGAAGATTTAATTCAACAACGTGTGGATGCTAAAAAGAATAAAGACTTTGCACGTGCAGATGAAATCCGCAAATCTTTGCTCGATCAAGGTATTGTTTTAGAAGATACTCGCCAAGGTACAATTTGGCGTCGTGACTAATTACACCTTCTCGATCATGCTATTTTAAAAACTGATTGATGAATTAAACCCTATAAGCTCTAGCAGCTTATAGGGTTTTTATTGATATAAATTTTAGTCAATCTTCTAAGTAGTTTGGCTATTTTTATAAATTGGGACATCTCCCAATACTGCCGTACGGTGCATAATTCGATGTGCATCACCATAATAGAATCAAGTGTTATGCTGAGTTCAACTTATTTAGATACAGTTCTATATAATATTTAATCAACCTAAAAAAATTCTATTTATAAAGTCAAAAAAAACATAAAACCAAGTTTTTGCCTAAACGAATTGAAAAGATACCTGATATACTCAAAAACAGTACTTCGTTGTTATTTGGATAGAATTTAAGATGAGCTCAGTACGCCAACAAAATTTTCTACTTCGTAAAGAGAAAATTTTAGCGATGGCAGAAACACTTCTCCTTGATAACACTCAAGATATCACGCTTAGTGAACTTGCAGCAGAACTCGATATTGCCAAAGGCACTATTTATAAACATTTTAAAAGTAAAAATCAGTTGTATTTAGAACTGATTATTCAGAATGAAAAAAGATTACTCGATATTTCTAAGACTCATCATAAAGATATTAAGACCTATGTATCGCAATATATGCTTTACAACATGCTGAATTCGAATAGAACGATTTTATTACACGTCATTGAAGAACGACTAACTAATAATGAAAGAAAACTCAATGATTTATTTGAAGAACTGTATCAAGTACGTGAAGATCGAATTTTAGAATTGAAAGACTTATTTGGCGAACATCTAAAAGCACTCAATAGTACAATGTCGATTCGTGACTATTTATCCTATATTTGGACAGTCACTTACGGCGCATCATTATTATTAAATTCAACACATTACCAAAAATCAATTGGTTCACGTGAACGCCTGATTAAACTATATGTTAATCAAGCACTGATGACCCCTGACAAATTAACAGATAATGAGCACCAAACCAATTAGATTGTAAAGCATTGTTTTATAAAACTTAGTAAGATGAAGCTGATTAATTATCGCTATTTTCAGTGCTATGAATACTATCTTTAAAAATGGTGTTTGTTGATCTAACATCCCTTCAACAAACACTATTCCGCATCACCTAAATTTAACAACTGACTCGGTAACGGCATCGAATTCACCTGACTAAAAATCTCATAGCACATATGTCTTAACCATTGGTGACTGGTCTTATGATGACAAGACATATGCCAATACTGCTTAATCGAATAGGTTGGGAATGAAATTGGGGCAGGAAGAATTTGCAAATTGCCACGAGACAATAATACTTCACTCAAATAATAAGGTACTGTCGCAATTGAGTCCGTATCTTGAACCACTAAACCCACGCCCAAATAACTTGGTATACGCATCAATACATTGCGCTTTAAATCTAAATTTAATAACTCATTGGCGATGTGGTAATGCCCAACTCCTGCATCAATATCAATATGTGATTCACTCAAATATTGCTCGACCGAAATCTGATTGTTTTTTAAACGCGGATGGTCTTTAGAAGCGATCACGACATAAAACTGTTCAAACAATTTTTGTTGATAAAAACCATTTTCCAATTGAGGCAGAAAGCCAATCGCTAAATCGATTTCACCATTCGCCATTTGGTAACTGGTTTCAGAGGTAATCGCTCTGACATTCAATTTGACATGTGGTGCATGTTCTTTTAAATATTGAGAAATTTTAGGCAATAATACCAAATGCGAAACATCTGTCATCGCAACAGTAAACTGTTGATGTGATGCAGTTTCATCAAAATTCACGCTGAAATTATTGATGATTTCAACTTTACTCAAAGCCTCACTTACCAACGGATAAAGTTGTTTGGAAAGCTCTGTAGGCACCATTTCATTGCCAATGCGTAAAAAAAGTGGATCGTTATAATGCACACGTATTTTATTGAGAATATTACTCACCGTCGGTTGGCTCATCGCCAAGTGATCTGCGGCAACAGAAACACTTTTAAATTTATAAATGTAGTAAAAAATACTGAGCAATTTACAATCTAACTCAAACACGGAATAACGTCTCACACATTTTTAAAATTCGATATTCTATATTCTGCTTTTTTCTTCAATTTTCCAATGTTTTAATGTACCGATTTTAAACAATTAAATGATTATGGGTAAAATCGGTAGGTATTAGACCTCTTGCGAAAGTAACTTTTAATCAATTTTGATTTACATTGGAGTTCCCTCTCCTTAAAAAGGGGAGAGTTAGGGAGAGGATTTTTTGAGAAATCCCCTCACCCTAACCTTCTCCCTGAGCCATATTTGGCGCAAGAGAAGGAGCGACCAATATTGGTTTTATAGTATGCTTAATTGTAAATAGTTGGTTTTTTTAACTTACGCAAAAGCTCTATTCATCTGCTTTCGCATTCAAAATTTATTCTTTTACAAATAAATCCACCATCAATTCATCATCAGAATCTGCATAGCGATATTGTGAAAAATCAGTCACACCCGACTCTTTCAGAATATCTTCATCAATCATCAAACGACCCGAAATAGCACGATTTTGGCTAATCAGAATTTGATAAGCTGCATCTGCCATGATATTTGGATTACGTGCTCTACTAAATAATTGCTTACCGCCCAAAGAAAATTCAATCGCTGCCGTTGCAATAATCGTTCTAGGCCACAAAGAATTGACACTAACGCCATAGTGTTCAAATTCTTGGTTCATACCAAGGGTCAACATACTCATGCCATATTTGGTGATGGTATATGGCGCATAGCTCGCAAACCATTTTTCATCCAAATTCAGCGGTGGTGACAGACTGAGAATATGCGGATTTTCACTTTTCTTTAAGTATGGTAACGCTGCCTGACTACATACCATCACTGCACGAGTATTAATCTGATACATCAAATCAAAACGATTTGGGTCAAGTAATTCAATACCTGATAATTTAATTGCACCTGCATTATTAATAACGATATCAATACCGCCAAAATGTTCAGCCGCTTGTTGCATTGCTGCTGCAACAGCAACTTGATCACGTACATCTAATTGAATAGCTAAAGCTTTTCCGCCTGCTTCTTCAACTTCTTTGGCAACGGTATAGATTGAACCACCCATTTTGGGATGTTCTTCTACAGATTTCGCAGCAATGACAATGTTTGCCCCATCTTGCGCAGCTTTAAGTGCGATTTCACGCCCAATACCACGACTTGCACCCGTAATAAAAAGTGTTTTCCCTTTTAGTGACATACATTCCTCATTCATTTTGTATTTAACGTCACTAATCTACTTCAATTTAATTTCATTCACCTAGTACAAAAACTACCATTTTATATACTCATTAGTACATTAATTATAAACCTATGACTATATTAAAAAAATCAAAAACCTGAACGAGTCAGGCTTTTGATTTTTTATTCTAAAATGTATGTATAAATATGAATCTATTTTTTAAAATGGCTTATGCAACATCACTTTTTGGGCTTTTGCCAATCTGCCAAACAAAAGGTAAAGGCTCATGATTGACCTCCCAATCCCCAATGACTTTTTCTTTGTAAATAAGTGGATTATGCGAAGAAACCACACGTGCATTGCGCCAAAAACGGTCTAATTGTTTCGCAGTACTACTTGCCGATGCACCCAATGTATTAAACAATTGACTGGTCAAATCTAAGACTAGATCTGCAATAACAACTTGCCCTTGTGATGACTCTAATTCAGCATTGATATTTGCCTGAATATTTTTCACCTCAGATTCACCAAAATGACTGATATAAGCATGCTGTAATGCCTCAGCCGTATGTAGGGTAATGCTTTCACTTGCATACACTTGTGCAGATGCCTTACCAATTACTTGCAAAATCTGCGGATCATTACGAACCAAATCTGCATTGCCATGACTGAAAATGCGATCTCGTTTTTGAACTTCTTCTATAAAAGTTGCCAGAGCACTTTTAGCAATTCCCGTTAAAGTTGCTAGATGAATCACTTGATAAAAAGCAGTTTGATATTTAAAGCGCTGATCAAACGGTAGAATATGATTACGTTCAATAGGTACATTATATAATGTTAATGTACCGCTACCCGTAGTTTTTTGACCAAAACCATCCCAATCATCTAATACTTCTACACCTGATGCATGTCGTGAAATTGCAGCAATTACATGCTGATCTGTCGTTTCATCATAGGCAAATAAATCCACCCAATCGGCAAAAATCGTTCCTGTTGAATAATATTTTTTACCATTCACCAAGAGTTGATTATTGTTTGGCGAATTATTTGTTGATTGATGGCTGCTTGGTTGATGATTATTTTGAGTCACACGAGTCAATACATCGCCAATTTTAACCTGACCAATTTCAGTCCATGCATTGCCCACCAAATCGCCTTGTACAAAACGCTTAAACCAAACGTCTTGGTTCTCTAATTTATGAGCGTTTAAGCGATCTTCTACAAAAGCAAAATGTCCTCTTAACGCTTGAACAATATTTGAATCTGCTTTGGCTAATTCGGTTAATAGTTTAAATAATTGCGGCAATGAAACGCCATCACCACCAAATTTTGCAGGTACACGCAATGCACCAAAGCCAAGTTGCTTTAACCAATTAATCTGCTCATAGGGCAATATACGTTGTTGTTCTCTTTCAACTGTACCTTGCGCAATTTTGGTGAAAATTGAACGATATTTTGCTGCGACTTTTTCATAATCCGCCGAAACTGATAAATCTTCTGCAAAGCGGCTTTGTATATCTAAATTACCCATTTTCTTGCATCCATATACTTGTTAATGATTAGACTTAGCTCCACGCATGGCGTGGTAGATGAATATTATTCAAGTAATAATTACCCACTAGATTCAATTTCCAACGTACAGGATCATGTAAAGTATGTGTGCGTGCATTACGCCAATAACGATCTAGATTTAGCTCAGACAAAGTTGCCCGAGTACCTGCCAATTCAAAAAGTTTATTCGCTGCTAAAATTGCAATTTCAGTCGTTAAAACCTTTGCTTCTGCAACCAATAAAGTCGCTTCATTGACGGTATCTTCGGTAGGATGTGCAATCGCTAAATCAATTGCATCACCTGCTAAATCTAAAACGGCTTCTGCGGCTCTTAATTTAATTTTTAACTCACCAATATTGGCAATGGTATAAGGGTCATCTGTGGCTTTTTCCAAACCTGAATCCACCCAAGGACGAGAATACTGACGAACATAGTGAATGGTTTCTTCAATTGCACCACGTGCAATTCCTGCATCTACAGCGGCTTGTATAAATTGTGAAATTGCCCCAGCAACAGTTGGTCGTTCAAATGCTTTGTGAATAGGAACAATATATTTCTCATCTATTTGCACCCGCTTTAATAGAACAGTGCCACTTGCCGTTGTTCTTTGTCCAAAACCAGACCAGTCATTTACAATCTCTAAACCTTGTGTTGTCCGAGGAGTTAATGCTACAACAGGAAAACCGTCTTCATTAACTGCAACAACGGGTACCCAATGTGCGAGTAATGCACCTGTTGCAAAGAATTTTTGCCCATTAATTTCATAACCCTGTGCTGTTTTATGAATTTTTGTTTCTAAATCTGCTACGGTTTTACTGCCCTTTTCAGAAAAAGCATTACCTAAACGACGACCTTTCAAAATTTCATTGAAGAAAAAGTGTTGCTGTTCTGGACTTGCATCTAAACGTATATGTTCAATAAAAGCCCAATGGTTTTGTGCAATTTGCCCTAAAGATGGATCTACACTTGAAATAGTTTTCACGACTTCTGCCAAAGTTCTGTATTTAACTTGAGCTCCACCAAAAGCTTTTGGAATGTTGATACCCCACAAACCACTTTGTGAATATTGTTGAATTTCTGCAAGCGGTAAACGACGCTCATGATCACGTTGAGATGCTTCTTTGGCAAACTCTTTCGCTAAATCTCGCGCCACTTGAATCGCTTCATCATCCGATTGAATAACATGAGCATCATGATCCAACTCAAAAAATTGTAAAGGAACAGCCGTCTGTGAAGAAAAATTATTTTGATTTAAGTCAGTCATTTCAAACACTCTATAATATGGAATAACTTTAAATTAGCATTATTTTTTTATTATTTTTATATCAATAACTGCATTGTTTATTCATTCAGAATTTATATATTTATTCATTTTTTTACTATAAATTAATACCAAAAATATGAATTAAAAACCACTTCATTATTAACAATATAATCCAAAAATTATTTATCAAAACTCATTCATAAAATATTAAAAAAAAGCTCACCATAAGCGAGACTTTTTTAAAAACTATAAAATTTGATGATTAACTGGCTTGATCGAATGTGTTTTTCGTAGTGATGCGATATTGCGCTGCCCGATGATTTTCAGGTAAATGTGCATGCTGACCAAATAATTTTTCTCTTAAAGTACCTTGTTTATATTCTGTCTGATATACACCACGCCTTTGTAGCTCTGGCACGATATAATCAACAATATCGATAAAGCTTTGATGCGCCAATATATAAGCTAAATTAAAACCATCTACATCTGTTTCTTCCATCCAGTTTTGCAATTCATCTGCAACTGTATGTGCACTTCCCACTAAAACTGGACCATTCCCACCAACACTGTTCCAGTTGGCAATTTCCTCAATTGTCCAAACTCGATTTGGATCGGCATTCACATAGGCATCGAGCATAGATTGAATAGCATTGGTTTGAATATACTCAACTTTATCCTGCGGCTGATATTGTGAAAAATCTACACCTGACCAACCTGACACCAAAGTTAAGGCACCATCATAACTACCATAAGATTGATATTCTTTAAATTTGTGCTGTGCTTTATCATCAGATTCATCTGTAACAATCGACAACAAGCTATATATTTTGACTGAATATGGATCACGACCTTCTTCACGTAATTTTTGACGAATACTTTGCACCACTTTTTTAGCAGCGACTTTCGAAGGTGGAGCAATAAAGATACATTCTGCATTTTGACTAGCAAAAGCTTGACCTCTAGGCGAAGCACCTGCTTGATACAAAACGGGTGTGCGTTGTGGAGAAGGTTCACAAATATGAATCCCTGGAACTGTGAAATATTTACCATCATGAAAAATTGGATGAACTTTATGATGATCTGCGAAAATGCCTGACTGCTTATCACGTTTTACTGCATCATTTTCCCACGAACCTTCCCAAAGCTTATATAAAACCTCCAAGTATTCATCTGCAACATCATAACGATCATCATGATTTAATTGTGTTTTTAAACCAATATTCTTTGAGCCACTTTCTAGATATGAGGTGACAATATTCCAGCCTACTCGACCTTTGGTTAAGTGATCTAAAGTACTCATTCTCCGAGCAAAAGGGTAAGGATGTTCGAAAGAAATAGACGTAGTTAATCCAAAGCCAAGATGTTTGGTTACTGCTGCCATTACAGGTATGACTTGCAAAGGATCATTCACTGGAACTTGAACTGCACCACTCAACGCATACTCCGCACTCTGATGATAAACATCATAAATCCCAAGAACATCAGCAATAAAGATTCCGTCAAAATATCCTTTTTCCAGTATTTTGGCTAAATCTGTCCAATATTCAATATCCTTATACTCTGTGGAGCGATCTGAAGGATGACGCCATAATCCTGGAGACTGGTGGGCGATACAATTCATTTCAAAAGCATTAAAACTTATTTGTTTAGTCATTTTTATTTCAACATTACAATATTTATCGTTCCATCCTAAGCTAAATATTTTTATTCTTTTATCTGAATATCTTCATTTATTATCAAAATTAATTTAATATAAACCCTATCAATCTAAACAATATAATCATTTATATTTACATAAATTTTATTATGAATATTAAATATTTTATTTAAATATCTTTATAATGAAATTTCATAATAATGGATCATTTTATTATTACAAAAGATAACCTAAAGTGGAATACATCTCTAGGTTATTGAAATGTAAAAAAACCGCTTAACTTTTATTTATTATTATCGTAATAATGCTATTTTTTTAATTGATCAATACGATTTGCATAACCTGCATGTGCAGAATGATCTAGTTTGGTTAAAATACCATCATCACCTAGAACACGGCGTGTACCCTTTTGTACCCACTGCGGCAGCGTGCCGTAAATACCATGTAGCATTTGTAAATAATCTGGCACAGCAATAAATAAACGAGGTTTAATCAATGCATTCACTACAGCATTTGCAACCTGTTGCGGTGTAACAGATGGAATAATTTTAGAGGCATTGTCCGTCCCAGATGTCAGCTCAGTGAGTACCTTACTTGGCATAATCGCTGTAAATTCGATACCACTATTGCGATACTCACCTGCAACAGCTTCCGTTAAACCAACGACAGCGAATTTAGTCCCTGAATATACTGCCGAACCAGGGAGTGCAAAACGCCCCGCAAACGAAGCAATATTCACAATATGCCCTGTTTTTGCTTGTATTAAATGTGGTAAAGCAAGCTGCATACCATAAATTACACCACGGAAATTAATATCAATTTGTGCATCTGCCAATGCAGGATCTTCATCTAAAAATGCTCCCATAGGCATAATTCCAGCATTATTCACCAGTGAATACAGACTGCCAAAATGGTCAATTGTTTCCTGAATAAACTGTGCAAAGGATTCACGATTACGTACATCTAACTTAAATGCTTTAGCACCAATGCGTTGCGCTTCTTTTTCTGCAAGTTCCAAGTCAATATCACCAATACTGACTTGAGCACCTTGAGCAATCATTGCCTCCGCAGTTGCAAGCCCTATACCACGAGCAGCTCCTGTAATTGCAACGACTTTGCCTTTTAATTTTTGTTTATTAAACATCTTGGAATCCTTATTTATTAATTTATTTCCAATGATTAATCATGTTAAAAATTTGTCGATAATATGATTAAAATTACTTAGGCTATTTACAGCTTATTTTTATACATTATCTTTTTGTTTTGCTGAGGGCTTAAAATCAATTAAATATTCCATTAGATTGAATTTTTTCATTTTTTCTCGAAGTTTAAATGTTGTCCAAGGCCATGCCGTACTGTTGCGTCCATTACGGTCTATGAAATAGCTTTGACATCCACCTTGATTCCAGACTGTAGATTGTAATGCTGCTTGCACTTTTTCATTAAAGGCTTTAGTAATTTCAGGGTTAGGTTCTATGGTTTGAATATCTTGTTCAATCGCTTGCTTGAGCGCATCTATGATATAGGTTAGTTGGGCTTCCATAATAATGAATGCAGATGAGCTGACTGCGACATTTGGGCCAAACATCAGGAAACCATTCGGGCAGTTTTCCACCATCGTTCCCATATAGCCTTCAGGACTACCCTGCCAAACATCTGATATTTTATCACCAAAACGATTGTAAACACGGTTGGCAATAGGTGGTTCCGCAATTTCAAAACCCGTTCCTAGAATAATAATATCAACATCCACACTTTCGCCATTTACAGCAATTAGGGTATTGCCACGCACTTCTGCTAGACCACTTGCAATGACATCCACATTATTCTGCGCCAATGCGGGATACCAGTTGTTAGATTGCAAAATTCGTTTACAACCAATAATGAAAGGTGGTGTCAATTTTTCACGTAATTGTTTATTTTTAATGTGGTAGTTCATATTCCAAAGTGCTATTTTCTGAAACTGTTTCATCGCCGCAGGGCTTTGATACCCACCATTGATTGTTTCAAAAATACCATAGACGGAACCACGTAGAACTTGCTGTGTCAGGGGTAAAAACTTAAACATAGTGCGTACAGGTGCGAGCAATGGCATATCTGACTTCGGTAAAACCCATTGCGCTGTACGTTGGAAAATACTGAGTTGCTGAACGATGGGCTGAATCTGAGGTACAAATTGCAGTGCTGATGCACCAGTACCAATCACCGCCACTCTCTTACCTGTTAAATCAATATCATGTCGCCATTGTGATGAATGAAAGATCTCACCTTTAAATTCGCTCATTCCCTTTATATCGGGTAATACAGGTTCATGCATTGGACCACAAGCAAGGATCGTAAACTGGGAACGTAATTCCCCTTGATTCGTCTGAATAATCCAGCAATTGTCTGTGTCAGACCACTTTGCATTTAATGCTTCACAGTTCAAGTGAACATGCGGCATGACTTTATATTTATCTACCACATCAAACAAATACTTCTTAATTTCTGCCTGTGGTGCAAATACTCGTGACCATGATGGATTCTGTTCAAAAGAATAAGAATATAAGGCAGAAGGAACATCGCATGCACATCCTGGGTAGGTATTTTCACGCCAAACCCCACCCATTTCAGCGGCTTTTTCGAGCAAAATAAAATCTTCTAAACCTGCTTCTTTCAGTTTAATGGCTGCACCTAAACCAGAAAAACCACCGCCAACGATAATGATTTTGGAAAAGTTTTTATCTTGTGCGTTATTTTTGTGTTGTTCCATGTTTTAATCACTTAGAATATGTCCAATAGGAACACAATGTCGAAAACGGAATGAGTTGTCAATTTCCTTTGTTTGACAATTTAATCATAATTTTGGTATTTTTTGCCTATGAATGAACAAGTGAATTTAAGCCGCGCAGAACGCCAAAAAATACAATTACAGGCAGATATTCTAGAGGCTGCTTTTCTAGAGTTTTCTGAACGAGGTTATCATCAGACTGCGATTTCTGACATTGCCAAACGCTTAGGAATTGGTCATGGGACTTTCTATCGCCACTTTGAAAATAAACGCGATATTTTGCAGCATGTGATTTCCGATACTATGCAAAAAATCATGGCTCTACTAACAGGTGAAAATGCGCCACAAGCCGTCAATAATATTGCAGAATATCGTGAGCAATGTGAGCGTATTTCTGAGCGCTTACGGACTTTTGCACAGGAAAATCCTCGCACATTAAAATTATTGTTGCTCGAAGCAACTTCCATAGATACAGAAATGACCCAATTTGTGCAAAATTTAATGCAAATGGCGGGTATGTTAACCTCCAATTATTTACAGCATGGTGTAGAACTTGGTTTCTTTAGAGCAAATTTAGATTGTGAAAATACTGGGCATAATATTATCGGCATCATTATGAATGGTGCATTACGTTTTTTAGCCCATCCAGATGATGTAGATGGGCTAAAAAAATATGCAGATTCGATTATCGATCTCATTATTGGTGGAATGCGTAGCTAACCCCCAATTCATACAGAACCTCTTCAACTATATACATTAACCTGAATTTGCTTACTCACGCTTGGGCTGAATGCTTGTAAGGACAATGATCAATCTGTTGCAATCATTAGCCCAGACACACCAAAGCAAGTGACTAGTGATTGTTTTGATAAACACTTTATACTATTGATAATACTAAAAATTTATTTGCCAGATACAGAAAATTTCTAGCGCTGAGTTTATCTGCTAATGATTTGATGCGATGTATCTTGGTTTCTACCCAACTTCGTTGGTTATACCCAGACCACTTTTTCCAAATTATTCTTCCTAGACGTCCGATCGTTTTCAGTCACTCATTTCTCTCTAAAGATCTCAGCTTATTATCTTTCTAAGGCTTCGCATTTTTTCTTGACGGAATTACCGCATGCGCTTGTCGATCTGAGACCACTTGTCGGCAGTATTTCGTGTCATAAGCTATCTGTTAGGCAGAATCAATTGAATTCGTAGAGTTTAAGAACCTGTGAACAAAACCAGTGACCATACCTAAAGAGAGTTGAAATTGCGATTTGATCATCAGACAACATTGAATAGCTCCATCGGAATAAGTTTTGGATTTCGTCCTTGTTTACCTTTGCGTAGTGCATACCATTGAGTAGCAGGATCAAACCAAATGGAGATATTTCCTCTATTGATTAATCTTGCGCAGTATACTGCTCATATTAGAAGACCAATTGGTTGTACGATAAATTTTAGGTTTATGCATTCGAAAATAATATTGTTGAATAAGCCTTTAATGCTAGGTTTGTATAAAAAAATCAATAAAAAAAGGAAAGCCGAAGCTTTCCATTGGGGATGGCACTTTTATCATTATTGGTTTAGACAAGTCTAAACCTCGCAGTGCCTACTCTAATACTTGAGCATTCGCAACCAATTTACTTAACAATCAGTTACTTTATTAATGAGTGAATAAATGCGTTGCCCTAATCATGAATTTCTAAAAATTAAGTTAAGCCCATTTTATTCACTTAACTTAATCATGCTTAAACCATTAAGATTTAAAAAGTCTTACGTACACTTAACCAATACTGATGATCATCACGATCACTCATCTGTTCAGGCGTATGACCGATCGGGAATGCAACTTCTGCATTGGCTTGAATATTCCAAGCACTACTCCAATTTAATCCCAACCCTGCACTGCTGATCTGTACTTGATTATCCCCAGTCACCCCAGCCCATTTCTTTGCATTTAAAGTCACTTCTGCTGTGTCTACAAAGACTTTACCAGTGATTTGATTCTTGGCATTTGCAAATAGGTTTTGTCTGAGCTCGGCTGTCGCTAAATAGCCTGTAGATCCTGCAAATTGGCTTGACTCGTAACCACGTACGTTAAAAGGGCCACCGCCTAAGTATTGTTCAGCACTGTCTAGATTATAAGGACTATATTGTCCATATATTCCCAAATAACCCTGTGTGCCTTTTTTACCTAAGTTCTGTAAACGAGATAGATTTAAACTCGCAGTATAGTAATCTCCTGCAGTATTTGCCGATTGGGCATCTAAAGCAGCAGCATCTCCATTTTTAAATTTCACGCGTCCGAAGCTGGTTGAAGCCCCATATTGGTTAAGTCCACCACCAAGATATTGATCAAACTGAGAACCATCTAAACGTGCTGTCACTACATCAATATTACGGTGTTTGTAATATTGATTAAGGTTTATATCATCTTCAAGTTGTTTGTGATCGTATTGTAGTGTGAGGAGTACTTCTGCAGTATTGGTCAATAATGCAGGTTGACTGATAAACACACTGGTTTGCGCTGCACTACCTTCTGCACCAATGGCTTTTAATTCTTTACCTAGCTTGTAGTCAAGGTAAGAATAGCTTGCTCCTGCACGTGTACCCATACCTGTAAAGGAGAAGGCATAACCGACACGCCCGTAGTTCATGCGTTCACCAGCAGTCATCAGGTCAAAGCTAAGCTCATCCCCCAGCCCTGCTAAGTTATATGCAGAAACGCCTGCTGTACCACGAACTTGACTGGTATATTTATTACCAAAATTATCTGCACCAAGATATCCACCAATCATCGCAGCGTTGTTTACTTCTATATTCAGTTGGCTACTTCCTACGGTTGCACCAGGTGCAAGGACATTCCGTGTGGTTACGCCTTTTAAGCGATTGAGTAATTTCAGTTGTTGTTGCATCTGATCACTATTGATTCTTTCGCCTTGTTTGAGTGGATCGACAGTCTGTTCAATCAGCCAATTCTGGGTGCGACTGTTATTCTGAATCGCTGTTTTATCATAATGTGCTTCAAGTACATTGATACGAACAATACCCTGACTCAAGTTTTGTTGTGGCAAGTAAGCACGACTGTATTCATAACCATGCTGTTGATAATATTGGGTGATTTTTTGGGTCACATCCCACAATTGTTTAAGTGTGAGCTGTTTCCCTTCTGCATCTGCTATAAGCGGATGGAGTTGTTCTGCACTAAAACGACTATTTCCAACAATTTCTATTTTTTGTACGGCAATTTGTACATCACTGACATTGGGTGCTGTACTCGTTGCCGAGTTTTCGACTTCAACTGCTGTTTGTGGTGTAAGTATTTGTCCTTGCTGCTGTTGTTGCAGAAGTTGTCCCGCGTTCGGTGCATTAATTGCAGGCAGTGGTGCTGTATGCCCTGTTGTCGCAACGAGTATGAAACAAGTTGCGATTGATATTGCCAATAGGTTTTTTTGAAGTTTCATTGTGTTGTGTCGTTTCATGTTTTAGTGCTCCCCTGCCAATGTTTGAATGCCTGAAGTATTGACGCCACCTTGGCGAACTTCGATGTTTGCCACATTGCGTACATTACTCGTGTCAGGTAAATAGCGTGGGCGTTTAAATTGTATTGCTTGTAGATAAGCCTCAGGAATCAGCATATAAATATTGGCTTGAGTCTGAGCATTCGTATCAACGAGGTTATAGTTTTGAGCATCTGCGCCACTTAAACTTAGACCTGTAATCGACACCATTTTTGCTTGACCCGTTGCAGCAGTATCAAATTTCCCTATAGATGATTCGATCCTTAAATCATCACCTTGATAAATGCCATTAAACTGAACATTGCCAAGATTTAAACTGGCATCAGTTAAGCCATTATACGTGCGATTATTGGCTGTAATACCTGAAATACTGCTGATATTAGCTTTGTTGATATTCGCAGTGGTTTGAGCAGTATCATTCACTAAATCATAGTTATGTGCATCTGCTCCAATCAAACTAATATTATTAATACTGACTTGTTTACCATTCGCCGCATTTTTATCACTGAATTTTCCTGTTGCATTACCTACAACCAACTCATCACCTAACATGATTCCATCGAATTGCGCTGATGATGTATTTAATGTTGCATTGGTTGTTGCATCATAAACACGATTATTAGCTGTAATTCCATTGACTTGATTGATTTTGGCTTTAGTAATATTGAGTGAACCATCCACAAAGCTTAGATCATAGTTGCTGTCGGTACCTGTTGCTGTATTACTATATGTTCCTGCATCTTTGCCTGTGACAGATGCACTTACATTGCTCAGCACAGATTCAGTTTCGCCATTGACTAATCCTTTGGCTGTAAAGCCTGTTGCCGTTTGGTCTTTGCCGTTATAAACCGTGTTGAGGCTATTGGCTGTGATGATGGCTTGAGCTTTATTTATCACCCATGTGCCATCAGTACGTTGCGTGATGTTGTAGTTACCATTGCTCAATGTGCCATCAACAGTGAGTGTGTGATTACCTGCATTGGTCGTATTGCTAATACCAAAACTGTTGTTTAATC
>NZ_JBIMDK010000030.1:0-10809 GCF_048552595.1 Acinetobacter psychrotolerans
GCTTTTAAATTTAAACACCCCCTCCGCTAACGCAGAGGGGGTGTTTTTTATTGCGCATAATATTTTATAAAATAACAAAATAATACGTGAAATGAATAATTGCATTGAAATAAGAAAGCTTAATAGCCGTTTAAGTGCTCAAAATGAAGAAGATATAAGAGTTTTAAAGACTGTTTACGATGCCTCACCAAACTATTTCAAAACAGTGAAAAGTGTAGAGGCTGTTCAATACTCTGTTAAAAATGGATGAGACTTGCTTGCATGAAAATTATATTTAAGCTGATATTCATTAGAATTCTATGCTTACCTTATACCTTAATATATGCTCAAGAATATGATCGTGAGGAAGTAAAAGTGACATTAGAGCAAATTTTAGATTTAGAGCCTACGTCAGCTTTGGTTTATTGGTCTTCATTAGGAAGAATAGATCAGGTTGAAGCGATTTTAAATTCAGGTTTCGACCCAAATATGCATGATAGTGATGGCTATAGTGCATTACATGCAGCTTCTGAAAATGGTCATTTGGAAGTTGTTAAAATTTTAGTGGAACATGATGCTGATATTAACTATAAGTCTGGATATACTGCTTTAGAATTAGCTAAAATTGCAAAAAAAGATGAAATGGTTGAATATTTGATTGCGCATGGTGCGAAATAATGAAAATGACAAGTAATGGAACCATTTTTTAATTTAGAAAAATTGATGTAATATCTTAAACAGTATGAATAAAATTAGGCTTTCGTATGAAACTCAACTCAATCTCTCCAATCCCCGAAGATGATGAAGAACTGCATCTTCCTGAGCTTGTGTATTGGTCATCTTTGGGTGATCTAAAGCAAGTCGAAAAGTGTTTGACTGAAGGTATTGATGTAAATACCACAGATGATGAAGGTTATAGTGCTTTGCAAGCTGCTGCTGAAAATGATCACTTGGATATTGTGAAATTGTTGGTGAGCAAAGGTGCAGATGTGTATTATAAAGCTGAGTACACAGCACTAGATCTCGCCCAAATGGCTGAAAATAAAGATGTTATTTCTTATTTGAAAAGTTTGTAAATTTAAAAAAGTATTTAAAGCAAAAAGAAAACCCCCATCATCCTGATAATAGGGGTTTTCTTCATATTGGTAGGTTAGATCTGACTCCTGTCGTATCTCACATTCCTAGTGCTCAGACGCTTTATTATTGTTTTATGCCTGGGAAACTTCCTGTTTCCTATAGTTATAGAATATAAAACTTCTAACAATTCGCATAGATGATAAGAACAGCATTCGACGTAAGCTTTTTCATACATTGGAATATAAGAAATATCTACTTATAAAAAAAGCAGATTTTATAATCTGCTTTTCGGTTCACAGGCTTTATTTAAAAAACAAATTTAATTAAAAATGAGCATTTAAACCAATATATGGACCTTTAAATTCAAGTTTTAAATCTTGATCATTAGCTTTATCAAAATTCACTTGCATATAACGGTAGCCAACTTTTGCACCAATATCTAATGCAATATTTTTAATAAAATCGTACTGTAGCTCAGCTTGGATATCCTTGAAACTGGCGTCTTGAAAACCACTATAAACCAATTCAGTTGAAGCGCTTAAACCTGTAAATGGAAGCTTTGCTCCTACATTTACATAACCTAGAATTCCATTACCATCAATGGTGTAATTAATATAGTCAGCAGAAGTGTATTGTTTGACTTCTCCATCTAAATTAGCTAAACCTAAACCAAGGTCAATACTGACAATATTGTCTAAAATTTCATAATATAAAATATAGTCGGTATTTTTTAATGAAGCATCTGTTTTATATAAATTATTTGATGCAGAATTATCTAAACTTACATATTTAATTTTGGCATTAGGAACGAATGGGATTGGATGTTCGAAAGCGAGCGATAGTTGAAGTGCTCCATCTCGATCTAGCTCATCATGAGATTCATATGGCTTGGTAATATCTACATTACCATTGGTCATCCAATAACTTACATCACCTTTTAAACCAATAAAATCGGCTTGTGCGAATGAACTTAGCCCAAGTGTAACCAAAAATGCTGATAATTTAAATTTATTCATTTTTCCCTCTATCTCGGATATGATTTTTTCATTCCGTATTTTTGTAACCTAAATACATTTAATACTTCGCCAACTGAGCGCATGATATAGAGGTTTAATTTAATTTGCATTATTAAAATGTCGCAAAGAGGGCACAATGAAAAATACAGTTGATCAATCCATTTTGGAGTTCCCACTCTATATCGCAAATAAACCTGTAAAAACAGGACAATGGCTTGAAGTGCAAGATAAATTTTCTGGAAAGATTTATGCTAAAGTGGCATTGGCAGATGACAAGATTTTAGAAAAAGCGATCAGTTCAGCGGTGAAAGCTGAACAGGAAATGGCAGCTTTAAAGCCTTTTCAAAAGCAAAAAATTTTACTGCATTGTGTAAATCGTTTTAAAGAAATGCGTGATGAGTTAACGCAAATTTTAATTATCGAAGGTGGAAAGCCAAAACTTGCTGCAGCGGCGGAAGTTGAGCGTTTAATTAATACCTTTCAACTTGCTGCGGATGCTGTGACTACAATGGATGAAGGGCGTTTGATGCCACTCGCAGTGACACCTGCAGCAGCTGCGTATAGTGGAATGATCCGTTACGTTTCGATAGGTGCTGTGTCTTTAATTAGCCCATTTAATTTTCCGTTAAATTTAACCGCCCATAAAATAGCCCCTGCAATTGCCGCAGGTTGTCCTTTTGTATTGAAGCCAGCAAGTTTGACGCCAATTTCTGCTTTGAAAATTGCACAAGTATTGGCAGAAACAGATTTGCCCAAAGGTGCTTTTTCAATCTTGCCATGTCCACGTGAACATGCTGATGTTTTAGTCACCGATGATCGTTTTAAATTATTGAGTTTTACGGGTTCTGACCAAGTTGGTTGGGATATGAAAGCCCGAGCAGGTCGTAAAAAAGTCACTTTAGAATTGGGTGGAAATGCAGCTGTACTCATTGAGCCTGATACAGCGATAAGTGATGCTTTGGTCGATCGTTTGATTGCTGGTGCTTATAGTCATGCAGGACAAGTCTGTATTAGTGTGCAGCGAATATTGGTACATGCAGATATTTATTCGGAATTAAAGAAAAAACTCACTGCTAAATTGAAAAAAATTCATGCAGCAGACCCAAGTTTAGAGACCACCATTGTTGGACCAATGATCAAAGAAGGTGAAGCAGTTCGCCTGAAAAAATGGGTTGATAAAGCCGAAAAGAAAGGTGCAAAAGTTCTGGCGGGTGGTACTTTAAAAGGTATTTTATTTGAACCAACATTGTTGGAAAATGTCGATGAATCACTCGAAATTTATCAGAATGAAGCCTTTGGTCCAGTGGCAATTTTAGAAAAATATACAGATTTTGAACAGGGTATCGCAACCATTAACAAAAGTCGCTTTGGTCTTCAAGCAGGTGTTTATACTCAAAATTTAAATAAGATGATGTATGCGTGGGATCATTTGCATGTGGGTGGTGTGATTATCAATGATGTTCCAACTTTTCGTGTCGATAATATGCCGTATGGTGGTGTCAAAGATTCAGGTCTAGGACGTGAAGGAATTCAATCTGCGATTCGGGATATGCAAGAAGAAAGGTTGCTTGTCATTAAACAATAAGCCATATTTAAAGGAACTACGGTTCCTTTTTACCTTTATTTTAATTAGGATTTTACAATGAGAATAAAATTCTTCCATATATTCACAATACTTTTTTTTAGCATCATCAGTTTTGAAATTAGTGCATTTCAGAATAATAAATTGGTTACAGATGCGCGTTCTCAAATTTGGAAGACTTTATATTACGATCCAAGCTATACCCAACTTAAATATCCAATGGGCGATGTCCCTATTGTAAAAGGCGTTTGTACCGATGTCGTGGTACGTGCTTTACGTCATCAAGATATCGATTTACAGCAACGTATTCATGAGGATATGAAAGCCAATTTTAAGAAATACCCACAAAAGTGGGGCTTAAAAGGGACAGATAAAAATATCGATCACCGTCGTGTTCCGAACATCATGACCTATTTTCAAAGACAAGGTTATTATGTGAATGACCAAAAATATCGAGCAGGGGATATCGTCGCTTGGGATTTAGGGAAGGGCTTAACGCACATTGGAATCATTTCAGATAAAACCACAATGATGACCAATACACCTTTAGTGATTCACAATATTGGCTATGGAGCGCGTGAAAATGATATTTTGTATGAATATAAAATCATTGGTCATTATCGTTTACCGAATGCTTTAAAATAAGCATTGATAAACAGTCGATTTAATCTGATTAATGAATAAATGGATAAAAAAATAACCAATCAGTTTGAATTATGATGTAATTCAAGCCATGTGAAGCAGAATTTACAGAAACTGGCAGGGAAAACAGGTATTGTTGCGCCATTAAACAGCATTTTTTATCACGTTTATTTTATCCAATAAAAGGTCTAAAACGTGCTGGTTCAGAATCAGAACAAAGTGCTCAAAAGGCATCGCTCTTATTCAAACAACAAAATTTTATTATTCGGCTTCACATGCTTGTATCACCAAAAATGAAAATAAACAGCATGTGAAGGCATCTACAGAATTAGGTGTTTTATGACAGATACTCGTGAAAACTGGACTTCGCGATCGGGCTTTATTATTGCAGCAGTTGGCTCCGCAGTGGGGCTAGGAAACATTTGGCGTTTTCCTTATGTTGCATATGAAAATGGCGGCGGCGCATTTCTTATCCCTTATTTAATCGCACTCATTACAGCAGGTTTACCGCTGTTATTTTTAGATTATGCCACAGGGCATAAAAGCAACAACTCTCCACCCAAAGCATATCGCGCTTTATTTAAAGGTGGTGAAACACTCGGTTGGTGGCAAGTCTGCGTATGTATTGTGATTGGTTTATATTATGCCAGTGTGCTGACTTGGGCAGGTAGTTATGTGTACTTCTCCGTGGGTCAGATGTGGGGCAGTGACCCAGAAGCATTTTTCTTTAAAACTTATTTACAGACATCTGAAGCCACTGGATTCGACCTTCGTTTTGTGACCAATATTTTCTGGCCTTTGGTGGGCATTTGGATGCTGACTTTGGTTATTTTATATGGTGGTGTAAAGAAAGGTGTAGAGCTTTCTAATAAAATTTTCATGCCATTATTGTTTGTTTTATTCACTATTCTCGTGATTCAGTCTTTACGTTTACCTGGTGCGGTAGAAGGCTTAAATGCATTCTTTACCCCAAACTGGTCGAAAATGATGGACTATAAGGTTTGGCTAGCAGCATATGGTCACACCTTCTTTTCATTATCTGTAGGCTTCGGGATCATGGTGACTTATGCCTCTTACCTTAAACCGAAAACAGACTTAACAGGTTCTGGTCTTATTGTTGGTTTTGCCAATGCATCGACTGAGATTTTGGCAGGTATTGGTATTTTTGCGGCATTGGGCTTTATGGCTGTGTCGGCAGGAAAACCTGTAGATCAGGTGGTGAGTGGTGGTATTGGTTTAGCATTTATTGCATTCCCTAAAATTATTTCGAGCCTAGGTTCTGGCGCAGATTTGTTTGGCATTTTGTTCTTTGCTTCGCTGTTTGTTGCAGGTATTTCTTCTATGGTAAGTATCTTAGAAGTGCCGATTGCTGCGATGCAAGATAAGCTGAAATGGGGGCGAAAAAAAGCGGTAACGATTATTGGCGGTGGTAGTGCCATTGTTTCGGTGTTTTTATTTTCTAGTGTAAATGCAATTAAACTTGTGGATATTGTCGATCACTTTATTAATAACATTGGCATTATTGGTGGTGCTTTAATATCGATTATCAGCATTGCTTGGTTTAAGCGTTCAGCTTTGATAGAACTGCGTAATCATGTTAATCGTATCTCTACCATTCAACTCGGTAAAGGTTGGGATTTCACGCTGACTGTGATTACATCGATGATTTTGTTAATCACTTTGACCATGACAATTTATCATTTGATCACAGAAGGATATGACAGTTATAGTATGAGTATGCAGCTTATGTTTGGCTGGGGCTGTGTAATTTTCTGCGGTGTAATTGCTGTGATACTTTCACAAATGAAAGATCGTGAGGAGCTCTAAAATGAATACTTCTGCAATTATCATGATGATTATTTCTATGGTGTTTTTATGGGGCGGATTGATCTTATCGATCGTTCATTTAAGTCGTCATCCAGAAGAGATAGATGATGTTTTGAATGAAGTGAAAGATCATCACACACTTTAAGCAAACCCATCAGAAATTTTGAATGTAAAAAAAGCAGGCTTTCAAGCCTGCTTTTTATTATGCAATTTTTTCGATGCGACAATAATAGAAGCCATCGCCATAACCCGTTTCAGGGAGTAACTGACGACCATGGATTTGGGTTAACCCCCAATTTGCTTCTATTTTAATTTCTTTGGCATCTGCATGTTCAGCAAAAAAGTTAACCATTTGCTGTTCATTTTCAACTTTTAAAATAGAACAAGTGACATATAACAACGTCCCGCCGACTTTAAGTTGTTGCCACATATGTGCCAAAATTTTCTTTTGTAAATCTACAGTTTTTTCAATATCTGTAGAATGACGTAGTAAACGAATATCAGGGTGACGGCGCATTACCCCAATTGCAGAACACGGTGCATCTAAAACGATACAATCTACAGGCTGTTCCGCTGTCCACTTGGTTGCATCGGCAGTAATGATTTCTACATTTGCATGTTCATTAAGTTCAAGGCGTTCTAAATTTTCCGCAACACGTAATAAGCGTTTTGCATCATGATCCAAGGCAATGATTTTCTTTGGATTAAAGCGTTCCAAAATGTGCGCCAATTTACCACCAGGTGCAGCGCAGGCATCGACTACAACTTGGTCATCTAAATTGGGTAAAAGCGTTGCACAAAGTTGGGCATGTTCATCTTGAACAGAAAAACCGCCTGCTTCAAAACCGGGTAAATCGGTGATATTTCCTGTTTGCTCAAGCGTGATACCGACATCGGAAAGTTCACAAGCATGTGCATCTATTTGCTCTTCTTCTAGAATTTCCAAATACTCAGCACGGCTGACTTGACGTTCATTGACACGTAAAGTGAGTGGGGCAGTTTGCTTTAAATTTTTGCAAAGATCTTCAAGATGTTCAGGCCAATCTTTTTTCACACGCTTATATAACCAACTTGGCAACCCATGTGCTTGTTCTAAAGCGGTTTGGAATTGCTCTGTTTCACGTGAAACACGACGTAGAATTGCATTTACAAGACCGCTTAATGGCTCATATCCAAGCTGTTTAGCTGCAGTCACTGTTTCAGAAATTGCTGCATGTGGTGGGACACGAGTACATAAAAGTTGATATAAACCTAAATATAAACAGCTTTCTACAGCGTCATTCTCTAAAGGTTTGGTCAATAAAGGGAGAGTAATCGCTTTTAAAGCATGCCACTGACGTAAACAGCCTAAAGTAAGCTCATGGTATAAGCCACGATCACGATCAGAAACGATATTGATATGTTGATTTAAAACTGAGGTCAATGACTGACCATTTTGAACAGCCAATAACGTTTTGATCACTTGCGCACGCAAATTCAAATTTTTGGCTGAAGAATGAATTTGACTCATGCGAATTTGTATCCTAAAGAAAGTTTTTGAGTTTGGTTAATTTGAACAGCATTTAAAGCTTTACCACCTGGCCATTGTAAACTAGTGAGGCAAATCACACCTTGACCACACACTACATGCACGCCGTGTTTGTCAATCGCAATAATTGTTCCCGAAGTTTCATCACTGGTTTTGATATGAGAAATTTGGCAATTCCAAATCCGTAAATTGTCATTTTCATCGATAGGTGTAAATGCAACAGGCCAAGGATTAAAAGCACGGATGTTTCGATCAATATTAACCGCAGATTTTGTCCAGTCTACTTGTGCTTCAGCTTTGGTCAGCTTATGTGCATAGACGGTAAATTGTTCATTCTGAACTTCACGGTGTTCTAAATAGTATTGTAATTTTTGTTCAGAACTTAGTACAGCACAAATCGCTTCTGCACCTTGAATAGCAAGTTTGTCATGCAGCGTTGCAGAGGTATCTGATGTTGTAATTGGGCAAAGTGTTTTAAACATCATGTCACCAGTATCCAACCCTGCAGCCATTTTCATAATGGTTACCCCTGTTTCTGTATCACCCGTTGCAATAGCACGTTGGATGGGTGCAGCACCACGCCAACGTGGTAGCAAAGAACCATGAATATTTAAGCAACCATATTTAGGCGTATCTAAAACAGTTTGAGGTAAAATTAAACCATAAGCTGCCACCACCATGACATCTGCCTGTAAAGCTGCAAGCTCCTGCTGTGCAGCACAACCTTCCTCAGTCGATGCCTTAAAGTGTAGTGGTTGATAGATTGGTAAATTGTGTTCAAGTGCCAATTGTTTTACCGCAGACGCACTAAGTTTTTGTCCGCGTCCAGCTTTACGGTCTGGCTGAGTATACACAGCGACAATTTCATGTGTAGTGTTGAGCAAAGCGGCTAAAGCACTTGCTGCAAATTCAGGTGTGCCCGCAAAGATGATTTTCAATAGTGGAACTCTTTAACATTTAATTCACCATTATAGCAAAGCTCCATAGAGCTGTTTGATAATTCGGTAAATTCATTATTGAGCTTCTTTTGAAAGATATTTTATGTAAATTAATAAATTCAATTTCATGTAAATTTAACTAAAAAAATTTAATTTAATGCACGAAAAGTGACCAAAAGTGACATATTTGAGTTTGTTTATTTTTTCTTCAAAACGTATTAATCTGTATTTATGAAATATAAACACATGATATTTATTAAAAATTTAATATAAATGAGAAAATGAGATTTAGTCAGATTTTTTTTTGTAAAACGTGAACCATAATGCGTTTTTTTTATTGATTAAATTGTATGCTTACTGTTAAATATTCCTAGATGAAACTTAAATAACCTCTTTTTTAAAGATTTACCACAACAAAAATCATTAAAGAAGTGCATAAATAAACAGCACCACGGGAACAAAAAATGAACAAAATCTATAAAGTGATTTGGAATGCAGCTTTAGGAACGTGGGTAGCGGTTTCAGAGCTTGCGAAAGGTAAAACAAAGTCTTCTAAAGTAAAGGCAATAGTTGGTACAGCGACACTGGCGTTGATGGTGACCTTTAGTTCGGATGCTATGGCCGTTTTTGTAGGGGCTGGAGGTTCAACTACTGGGGCTGGTATTGCTATAGGGAATGGAAATCTTAATTCAGCTGTTGCAAGTAGTACTGAGGGCATTTCAATTGGTGCAAGTACAGCAGCAAATGCTGAACAATCTACAGTTATAGGTAATGATGTAAATACGAGTACCACAGCTGTTCAAGCTGTAGTTATAGGTTCAAATTTTAATTCAAACCAAACCACAACAACCGGCAAAGGTGGGGTTTCTATTGGTAGTGGTTTAACTACTGGCCTGAAAAGTCCAACTGCGAACGGGATTGGTTCAGTTGCAATTGGTTCAAGTGGTGATAATACTGCGAATAGTAATAACTTTAATGGTGCTGTGGCTACAGGAAACCATGCATTGGCGTTGATGGCTGGTGCAAATGCAGCTGGTGCAAACTCAATTGCGATGGGTGTCGGAGCGAATGCAATAAATACAGACACAATCGCGATTGGTAAAAATGCTTTTACAGGTGCTGTTGGTAGTGAATCTCTGAATAATATCGCAATTGGTACAAATGCGACTAATGGTACTATTGCTAGTAGCAATCCAGCTGGAACAGGGGGTCAGATTGCTTTAGGTAATGGCGCAAAAACGACTACATTCGCACAAATTGCAATTGGTGATAATTCTAATGCGGGTGGTAATAATTATGCAATCGCGATTGGTGGAGGAGCAACAGTAACTGCAAACAGTGGTATTGCGGTAGGTGGGGTTGCTATTGGTCGCACAACTCAGGCGGGTAGTTTTGCAACAGCAATAGGCCCTGGTGCGCAGGCTACTGGTAATACGTCAACAGCCTTAGGTAATGGTGCTACAGCAAATATTACCAATAGTGTTGCTTTGGGCGCCACTAGTGCTACCTCAGCATCAGTGAATAGCACGACTCAAACGATTAATGGTAAATCTTATACGGCAACAGGCACAGCAGATACAGGTGTTGTGAGTGTTGGTTCAGCAAGTATTAAACGTCAAATACAAAATGTTGCTGCAGGTCAAGTGACTGCAACAAGTACTGATGCAATTAATGGCAGTCAGCTTTTTAATACCAATACTGAATTGACTAAAGTGGCTACTGATACAGCTGCAGCTTTGGGTGGTGGGGCTGCGGCAGGTACTGCAGCAGGCGGTATTACAGCACCGAGTTATACCATTACTAAAACAGATGGTACTACATATGCGGCGGCAAATAATGTAGGGACCGCTTTATCTAATTTAAATACAGAAGTTGTTAAGCCAATTACATTCTCTGGCAATACTGGTTCAACGACAAATAAGCTAGGAAGTACTGTAACGATTAGTGGTGTTGGCTCAACAGCAGGAACGTACAGCGGCAATAATGTTAAGACAGCAGTAACAGGCTCAGTTCTTAATGTTCAAATAGCAGATGCTCCTAACTTTGCAGGAACAGTGACCTCTACAGGTTTGCAAGTAAATGGCAACAGTACTGTTACTGGTACGCAGACTGTTACAGGTCTAAGTAATTTGAATGGTGGTGCTGCATTAAATAACCAAAAAATTACAGGTCTTTTGGATGGGACAGTAGCATCGGGATCAAAAGAAGCAGTCAATGGTG
>NZ_JBIMDK010000031.1:0-9873 GCF_048552595.1 Acinetobacter psychrotolerans
GTTAGATTGGCTTACACCATTAGAGAAATTTGCTCAGCTTGTTGATTATCATAAGACTTTTCAAACTGTCGCACCTCATGTTTGAATTCGCCTAGTAATATCCTTTTGAATAATAATATTTTTTAAGCGCTTTAAATTTTCAGTAGCTAAACTAAAATCATTCTCTGAAGCTATTTTATACTAATATTCTGCTTTATCTACATTCCTTGCAGTTCCTTCACCATGCTCATACATCCATCCTAAATTATTTTGAGCTAATGGATCATTTTTAAAGCAGATCTTTCAAAGTAATTAAATGCTTTTTTTAAATCTTTTTTAACTAAAGTACCATCATAATAAATTACTCCTAATTCTGTAATAGAGGGTGTAAAACCATTACTGTCAGCAAACAATAAATTTTCCATCATTTTTTCTGTTTCTTTTTCATTTTTATAGATAGTGCCTAACTGATGTGCAGCTAAATTATCCCCAAGTTCCTTCGCCGAAGTAAACCATTTTTTAGCACTTATTAAATTTCCTTGTAAATAATACAAATAACCTAGTGAATAGTGGGCTGGTGAAAAACAATAATTAGCAGATTTATTTAAATAAAACTCAGCAAGCTCATATCTATTTCTCAAAATATTTACCTAATTCTTTATTAATTCCTGTTTACCACTTGATCAAAGCGAAACTCTATACTATACATTCCTCCTATTAATCCAACTGCTACTTTCCTACAGCTAATTGTATTTAGTATATAAAAGTTTTTTTATCGTATGCTATTGAATGTAAGCACTACTATTAATCTTTTACCACACAGCTTATATTATTTTTAGCAGTAGTATAATTTAAAGTTATTGAAACTTTTTTATAAAATTGATAAGTAAAATGACCAGTATTGACTCCATCCATTTCTTTTTTATAAGTTGAAAATGTTACACCAATTGCTTGATTTTGTTTACAGAAAAGCTCACTAAAATTATTCTTTTCAACCAAGACCTACCCCTTTTGAGCAAGCCTTGGTCTTACCTCTTTCAAATAAATCTCATTATTAAAAGAACCTATTTTTTCTATAAAATAGAAAAAATCTGAAGATCTAACTGATTGAGTATCATATGAAACTAAATCATAATTTGAGAAAATGTATTGCATTTCTTTTAAATACTTAGCTTTATTTACATCTACTTTATTTTCTAGTTGTTCTAAGCTTTGACCCTATTCAAATTTTGATTCATTACAACCTAACAAGATTGTTGAAATAATTGATAGTAAAATAAGTTTTTTCATCATAATCCCCTAAATGAACGCATTAGCTCTATTGTATAAAATTCAGTAATTTTTCCTAAGTAAAATAAAATATATTTTACATTAAAATTTCACTTCATTATTCATTATTTATAAAAAATAATGACTAAATATATTACACAAAATCTTTAAAGTTAGATATTATTATGAATTCCAAATAGTTTTTTTAAATTTATTCCAACTCTATAACTGGGAGTTTATCTTAACGACAATGTTTAACACTTAAATCATTATAAGATAAACCGATTGACCATTCATCTATATTCTCATATCTAATTTCAGCCCCATCGTAGCCATAATGATGAGGGTTAATAGGGTATAATATCCCCATATAAATCGTCGTTCCTAAACAAAATTCATAAAAGCTATCTTGATCTGAAATCATTTTCCAACCATCATTTTCAAGCCTAACTTGTATTTTTTTAAAGTTATCAAATGGTAATTTTGACTTCTTGATTTCAGCTATTGCATATTTATTGTAAGGTTTATCGACCCAAACTTTTTCATTTGGACTATAACCACCAAAATAATAATTAATTATATTAGTAAAATATTTACCTTGTTGAGTTTCTTTAGTACTAGTACAAGAAGTTACACATAAAATTAGAGTTGTTAATAAGCTAATCTTAATCCAATCTATCATTTGTTATTTACCTTAATGAATTTAAACTCAAGAGGCTTGCTACCTGTTTCCGTTTCAGAATAATCGAATATAGTTGTACCAACCCCTTTTTCCAATCCTATTTGACCACTCAAAGAAAATATCTTTAGACTCTACTTAAGTTTGATTTTTAAAAATATCGAAACTATGTTTTACACTCATCAAACCCATGAAAACTATAGATATAGGAAATCACCCATTTATCTAAATTTTCTTTTTTAATTGTTAAAGTATCCCCTTTTAAGTTTCGATAAATTTCTTTCGTAGGATAAACCACACTCATCATATTATTAGAACCGAAGCAAAACAAATTTTGATCTTGGAATTCTGGGCTAATTTCTTTCCAACCTTCTTTTTTTATTTTATTAACAACATTATTATTAAAATAAATTTTTCCCATATCTGTTTTTTTAACATACACAAAATTTATTTCGGATTTTTCTTTTTTAAGCATATTCACATATTCATAATTCACTCCTTTAAGCACCTTTGATGTAAAATCAAGAGGATCAATATAACCAATTCTTTCAGTTTTTTGGGTGCATGAAATAACACTAATAAAAACACAAAATAATACAACATATTTAATCTTTAACATCATAACCATTATTTAACCTTATATGAATTAGACCTATTCAAATCTAAAATACTGCCATTGTAACTAACTCCTGCCTCACCAGCATAAGCTTTTTTAAAAATATTAACTGGATCTTCTTTAAGGCTTGAACCTGCTACTGTTACATGGACCAAATTAAGGCTTATAGAATGCCATTGTAAGGTTTTTTCATTGAATACTTACACTGTCCAACCACCAAAACAAAAAAGCCTTGACAATATCAGGGCTTTTTTGTTTTGTCTGACAAAGGTGGTGATAGTTAGATTAAAGCAATAATATGTTTATTTATAATAAATAAAAAATCTTCAAGATATTTTCTATTTAATTATTTTTGACTATGTATTTCTTCACATTTAAACACCTTATAATCATATTTCCATAGCCTGCTATTCTTGAAAATAATGTTCGTGCTCTAAATATGCACTACTAAATTTGGCTCTAAATTTACTATTTCTTTGTAAATCACTTTTTGGTTGCCAAAAATCTTTTTGAATTACCCAATCATAAACTGTAATATTTACAGGGTATTTAGTAAGCATACATTTTAGTTTATTTTCAAAAATATATTTTTCAGCTTCATTCTTTTGAATAAAACATCCAATAACATTTAAATTTTCACTACTTTGTATAACCCAAATATAATCATCATTCATGTCTTCACCTAATATATGGTTTCCAAACCATATGGATCACAATATTGTTCATAGCTTACTCCTAAAGTTTCTGCCTCCATAGCACAAAAACATTTACTTGATAAAGAGCTATCCTTACATTGAGGAATTGTAAAAATATGCATAGCACTTTGAACAAAACTCATTATACCTACAGCTTTTAAGGTTGTTCCAGTAGATTTAGCTGAAGTGCTATTAGGTTTACACGATGTACAACCATAATTTTGAAATTTTAAATATTTATTAATTTTATTAACATCTCTTCTAATTACTGACAAATTCTCATTTACAACTTGCTGCTGTTTTGATGACAAAGCAGGTTCTCCTTTTAATGGTTTACCATTTGCACCTATTTTAACAGTTTTTCCACCACCATTGACATGTGCATGTGCTGGTAAATGATCATTACCAAAATAATAATGTTCTATAGTAATACCACTTTGCTGGACTATCTTACTATTCGGAAGACTTGGCTCCCCATTTAATCCCAAAGCATCAACCCATTGTAGAGGATTATTCACATAAGCTAATTGATGTAAACCACCATTCAAGCCTATCGGATCTTTACTCATGTATCTTGCACTATAAGGCTCGTAATAACGATAACGGTTATAGTGTAACCCTGTTTCTTTATCGTAATATTGCCCTTGAAATCTTAAATTGGTTTGCTCAAGCAGATTATCGCTTGTATTAATTTCTAAAGCAGTGCCCCATGTATCCTGTTTGATTTCCCAAACACATTCCCCTAGCTCATTACTTAAAGTTTGTGGTGTACCGACTTGGTCACAGTGATAAAAGGTAACACGTTCTAATTCAGCTTTGTTCTTTCTGGTTTCAGTTTTCCATACAGGATCTTTATAAATCGAATAAGGTACATTTTGGAATTGACGATAGTCAGGTGTTTCTATCAGCTGAATAAAGCCTGTATAACCAGTCTGTAATAACGGTACAAAGCTATTCGGTTCATAGACATAGTGTTTGGTGTAGTCTTGCTGTTTTGATTGATTTTGGTTTGCTTGATATGACTCCCATATCATTAGATCACCATCCCAACCAAATAAAGTTAAACTGTGGTCTGTTTGGTTATTCTTAAATAATCGACGACCAAAAACATCATAACCATAGTCTGTGATTTGACCATTGTTGTCACTTTGAATCAGACGGTTTAAGTTATCCCAAGTGAGTTTTAAGGTCTGACCTGCTTGAGTGGTTTCAATCACATTGCCCTGTGCATCATATTTATAATGTTTGCCTTGATACTGGCTAATCAAGTTATTTTTCACTTGCGCAGCTTGTGTAGCAATTGGATCAATTAAGTTCCCCGCAGGATCAAAACTAAAGCTTTCAGAACTATACGGGTTTTGCGCTTTAATTAAACGCCCGATTGGATCATATTGGTAATTTAATTTGCCTAAACGACTATCATCAACTTGAGTCAGTAGGTAGTTGTTATCATAGTGGTAATGACGTTCTGCTTGAAATTGTACCCTGTCCGTTGTTTCTTGCTCTGGGCGAATGACTTGTGAGCTGAGTAAGCCCACATCATTATAATTCTTAGTTTGCACTAAACCATTGGCCAGCAGTCGTGTGGTTTCACGATGTAAATCATCGCGTTGGAATGCCACCATATCTTGTTGGTTAAAAGCAATGCCATAAATATGCCCCGATCCATAACTTAGATTGGCTTGTACTTGCCCATCAGGACGAATGGTTTGAGTCAAATTCCCCAGTTCGTCGTACTCATAACGTAATACTGCTGTGAGTGGGGTTAGATTTGCTACTTTATAATGTTGATGCTCACGTACCAACTGTCCGAGTTGATTGCGATAAAAATCAATTTGGCTTTCTGTATTAGTCGCTTTACTGAGTTGGTTATTTAAGTTGTATTCAAATTCTTCAACTTGGCTATGCCGAGTTTGCAAATGGGTATAGGTCTTTGATGCAATCGCCCCATCCATATGATAACTGAATTGAGTCAGAATATTCGGTTGGCGAATTTGGAATAAAAATCCATTATCATGGTATGTAAAGTGATTTTCTTCACCATCAAAGGCTTGTTCACGTACCAATTGCCCAAAACGATTATAGTCAAATAAATATTCTGCATGGTTTTGATTACTTAGTTTTTGAATTCGACCTTGCTTATCCCACTGGTAGCCGATTTGGTGTCTATTGGCATCGACCCGTTGTTCTAATAGCCCGACTTGATTGTATTTATATTGGGTGATTAAACCTTTGCTATCGGTATGCTTAAGTAAACGCCCTTCTTCATCATGTTCAAATTGTTCTTTTAAGCCATCAGGATAGATGATTGCTTGTAGCTGTCCTTGGTCTTTACCTTGAGTACTGTAGAGATACTGAACCTGTTGTGCATCAGCAGTAGCTTGCGCGGTTAGTATACCTTCATTGTCATATTCCCAAGCACTGCTTTTCCCTGAACAGTCGGTATACGACACCATCTGTCCGAGATCATTATATTGAATTTTCTTTGAGCCGCCTTTGGCATCAATCACTTCAACCAATTGATTATCATTATTATATTTATATTGGGTAGTATGCCCTAAAGGATTAATGTTTTTGCTAACATTGCCATCAGCATCATATTCAGTTTTCCAGATACTGCCTTCTGGGTCTTTGGTTTCGGTTAAGTTACCCTCTTCGTCATAGGCAAACAAGATGATACCACCATTTGGCTGTACAATTTTCACCAATTGATCTTGATCGTTATAAACTTGCTCTGTTTCTAAGCCTGCAAAATCAATTTGACGCGTAATCCGTTTTTGACTATCTCGAGAAATCCACTTTTCACGACCATCGGCTAAACGAATACGATAGGTAAAGCCATCTAAATCAAAATAATAATAGGCCGGAACATCATAAGCGTCATAGACTGCCACTTGACGCAAACGTGGATGCCATTCTAAACGGGTTTTAAAACTGCCATCATCTGCCCATTCCTCAATCGCTTTGGCTTTGGGTGCGGTAGATTCATATCGAATATTTTGCCCACGTCCAGTACGATCGGTATAATGGGTCAATTGATGGGCATGGTTATATTCATAACTGCGACTATGTCCATTTTGATCAATGGCTTTGATCAGATTGCCTTGCTGATCATATTCATAACGTGCCAATGCTTCCACTTGATCATCGACAAATGCTGCAATGACTTTGGCTTGTTCATTAAAAGCAAACCTGACTAAGTGTTTAGCGCGCTTCAATTGGAAATCAATCGCTTGTAAATAGGCAAATTGTTCAAATAATAAATAGGTCTGAACCACTTTTTCATCAGTCTGATCATTAAATTGTTGAACGAGGTGATAATGTTTTCCAGCATTAAAACTATGAAAATGGAAATTCCAGTCTGAACCGAAATTCAGCAATAAATCCCCATCATCATGTGGCGCAACACTAAAGCCTTCAAAGGGTACCTGATATGTTTCATAAACGATCGAAGCAGGCAGTTGATGTTTACGTCCATTGCTGTCGATAAATAAATACCCATTTTGGTTTTGTATGATCACATTGGAAAATGGCATCATCCAACGTGCCCCAATCATACTGTGGTCAAACTCATGCATTTGAGAGTTATATTGACGACTAAAGGCAAAACCAACTTTGGGTAAATAAAAATCTGAATGATTGACTCGTTCAGCACCAATCGCATAGCTGATACTATGTTTGGTTGCTGAATCAGGTAGTTTTATTACAGAACAATTCGGGTCATTTAAAGCATTCGCTTGTAAGGTGACAAACTCTAAAATATCACCATTGATATGCTGCTCATGTTCGCCTGTTTGGTTTAACGGCACACTGGCTGTGGCTTTTTTACCTTGAGTTTGGATGACTTTTAGGGTTTCTTGAATCAACCAAGCAAGGCTATATTGAGTTCCTGCATTGCTTTGTTGTTGAATCACTGTAGCAAGTTGTGGTGTCGCTTTAAGCACTTCTTCTGTTAATCGTGTTGCGATATTCGGGGTCATCTTTGCGGTCATATCAGCTTGTGCAGGTGTACCCAACAAATCAATCAATGGCTGTGCCCAGTTGCTAAACTGCTTGCTGGGATCACGTTTTTCAGCTGTTGCTCCCGCTGAAGCACCGCTGGGTAATCCAGCTACAGCACTACTGCTAAAGGCTTGGAGAATTGAAGTCCCTAGTGTCGTAGCACTCGACAATAAACCTGATAATTTACCTTGTGTTTCTTGTAGGAATTTTTCTAAATCGCCAGCCATCTGCGCATTTAAGTGTAGCTGCATCTGACGTAAATCAGCTTCTTTGATTTTGCCATTGGCTGGGTATAAACATTCGGCCATTAAACCCAGCATAGGACGTAAAGCCATACGCACATGTGCTTCTGTATTCGGTTGTAAAAATAAACCGATTAAGTTCATGCTTAACAATGCCGATTGTTGTACGCCTGCCTCAGCTTGTTTGGGTTCAGTGGCAAATAAAATAAGGTCTAAAACACTGCCGGATAATGCAAAGATATTGGCGACTGTCGCTACATTGGCGCTTGCTTTGATCTGTTCTAGGCTGGTATTTCCGCAAGCCTGTAAATAGTTTTGGATTTGATGGGCGATAAACTTATGGTCTTCTGTATGCGTCAGGCTGGCCAAATTAAATACTGCCAACTCTACCGCGGGCTTGGTCTCTTTAGCGGTTGGTTGTTGCTGTGTATTTGACCCTGCGGTCTGATTTTTACTGTCTATAAATGCCATAAGCTTAACCTTAATACGTTCTAATTTTTAATTTAATTTCAATCAATTAAAATTCAAAAAATGTTCAATTATTTATTTCGCGTGTTTTATATACATCTGGTTGTTCAGCAGTCGTTTTTCGCACAGTCACTTGTTTGGTGACATAACGAGACTCTTCCAGATCCATCCGTACCACATCCTTATCCATATCATAAATCGACTGCGGTTTTTTCACTTCAACAGGTGTTGTCGCTTGTGGAGTCTGTTGAGTCAAAATTGGCGCAGGCTGACTGATTTGTTGAGGAATATTTTGTGGGATCGTAGGTACTGATGCATCGCCTTTTCGAGTGGTAATGCTATAGGTTAAGAAGCGAGAGAAATATTCATCTTTTTTAATAAAATCATCCACCACTTTCACTGGGGCATCTAGCCCATTTTGAGCAGCGCCAAATGACTCTGCAACAAAACCTTGCCCCAGTGACGACCCAAATCCTGTTCCAGCAGTCATATTAGAAACCAAACCGCTGGTCTGTTGAGCAAACAATGCTGAGGCTTGGTCTTTAAAGAAATCGATGCCTTGATCTTTAATGTTTTGTAGGGATTGACTTGGATTAGCAATCATCTGTCCTACATTCATCATCTGTGACGGAGATAAATTTAAATTCAATGCTGAAGAGACGGAACCTAATGCACTTTGAGTAAATTGTTCTTTAAATTGTCCCAAGCTTTGTGTGCCTAAGTCTTTTAAAGCGTTTTTGCCCATATCTTTCAATGAGTCAGCATTCAAAGTGAATAAATTGTTTTTGAGTTGGGACATCATATTTTGTCCCACTGAATTTAATGTATTTTGTGCAAAGCTTGTGGCACCACCGACCACTTCTTCTGACCAAGTATAATCACGGTTAAAATGACTTGCTTTATCCCATGCACTCCGTGGATCAGTTTCAAATTCAACTTTGGCAGGGCCAGGTGCAATACCTGTCACTTGGGCAAAACCATTGCCATCCAGCTTGCCAGAAACTTGCTTGCCAAATGAGTCAATCACTTTAAAGCCCGTTTGTTTAAAGAAGTCTTGCCCACCATAGCTTTTTAATAAGTCGAGTGCGCCTTTGAGTGGATTCGATGGCGGCAGTTGTGCTGATTTACTGACACTGGCACCCGGCTTAAATGTGTGCTGCCCAGCATTGACCTCAAACTTACCGCCTGTTTTGGGGAAAATCCCTGAACCATTTAGGGCAATCTGTGAGGAACCGCCTGTAATCAACACTTCTTTTGGACTACTGATTTCTATCCGATCTTCTGTAGACGAGATGGTAATCCCCAGTTTGGCAAATACATCTAAAGCATCTGACTGCGCTTGAATTTCAACTTTACTCTGCGCTGCAATGGCTTTAATGCCACCTTGTGCCGCAAATAGACTCACTTTGCCTAAAGCTTGCCCCAAAAGATTCTTTTGGGTACTCAAGTTGATGCTATCGCCCGCAGTATAGTTAATGATGCCTGTGGCTGAAAGATGGATATCTTCAGGGGTACTTAAGGCAATCCCATCAACAGAACTGAGTAACATGATGGCTTTTTTATACTTGGCAACATCTTTTTCAATTTCTTCTGCAAAAGCTTTGAGTTGCTCAATCGATTCAATTTCATCAGTTTTTTGATTTTTAGCAATGTCACTTAAGGCTTTACTGTTGGTGTGACTGCCTTCTAATTGTTTCTTAGCAATTTCAGCATCTAAGTGTTCACCTTTGGCTTGGTCTTGTTTGTAGGTTGAAAGCAGTAAACCTTGCCCTGCTCGAACTGCTCCCCATTGGTCAGTTCTCAGCTCAAAACCTTCACCACGATCTTCACTGGTGTCTTTGTCTTTGGGATGACTGAGCTTACCTAAGTTAAGCTGGGTAGCACCATGACTGCTTTGCAATTGGGTACTGATCTGACCTGTAG
>NZ_JBIMDK010000032.1:0-9107 GCF_048552595.1 Acinetobacter psychrotolerans
TTTTTATGAGCAGTTTTGATACTTCTTGCCAATAAAATTGTTTAAAAAATAGTCGATTTTGCGGTTTTTCTAATATTCTCAACGTCCCAGGATCTAAAATTATCCCCATTTCCTGCGGATAAACCTGGGACAGTTTTTAGCCTATCTTGTACGCATATGCTCACAACAATTCCGGCCCTTTGCGTCTATACGTAATAATAGAATTTTCATATGATTAAGTGGTCAGGAACAGGAAGTTCCATATAATTAAAAATAAGCACCAGGATGGCGCTATATAAGACACGCAAGAGCACAGAGACCTAATGTTCCAATAAAAAACCCTGGCAGGATGCCGGGGTTTTTTATTGCCTGAATATAGTAATTAGTGGGCAGTATCTGATTGGTTTTGATTGATAAATTTAACCAACGTATCCTGAATAAATTCCTCCAACTCAATACCTTGTTTTTTAATTAATTTTTCTAAATTTTCAATTATTTCATGGTCTAATTCAAACGAAATTTCTGATGAGGTCGCCATTAATAAATCGTAGTTGCTTTCTACCATTTTTCTAAAGACTTCCTCAGGATTATTCTTTAATGGCACGTTGAAAGACAGTCGGAGAGAACTGTTAATAATTTCAACATGTGTATATCCAAGATGTTCTGTACTTTTTCCGACAAATCCTAAATGCTTCATCATGATTCTCGAATCTGGTTATAGCGAATAGCCCTCAATCGAGAGCTATATAAATCAAGCCAGGCTTTCTTTTACAAATTGTGGATCAACAATAAATAATCGAATAAGGGATGTTGCTGCTCCTGAAGGTCTTCTAGCACCTTGTTCCCAAGATTCGAGTGTACGTCTCGAAACACCCAGAAGTTTGGCAAACTGTTCTTGTGTCAGTTGAGCCTTTCTACGAGCTAATGCTACATCGGTCTCAGTGATTACAGTTCTTTTAGCAGCATTATTAGCAAGCATGTCATCTATACCTAGCAAGATTTCAGCTTCAATATCTCTGGTTGCTTCAAAAGCTTCGAGTTCTTTTTCAGTCATTAAACGAGTCATTTAATTTCTCCACCAATGCTTGAAGAGTTTTCTTACTAAGCTGTACCGTTTGCTTTTTACTGTACAGGGTTAATAACCAGATCTCTCCATTTGTTAAACGATTAAAGTAGATGACTCTGACACCACCACTTTTACCCCTACCACCACTCGTCCATCTAATTTTACGAATGCCACCTGAATTAGGCTCTACATCTCCGGCTTCAGGATTTAATGCCAAGAATGTTTTAAATTCTTCGTACTCTTCCTGAGTCCAATAAACAAGACAGTATTTAGTAAATAATGGGGTTTCACATATTGTATACATTGCTGATGTTCATACTACCTTGTAGTAACTACATCATATACCACTATGTAGTATTATTGAATATTAATTTTCAGCTTTTTGGTTGTTTAGATTTAACAAGCAGAGTTCTTATATAATTCTGAGGATAAAGGCTATCAAATATGCATACGTAAAATTCTGCGTGAAACCATATTGAAGAATTCAAAAATCACCCTTTAGATTAGGAGCAATAGGATGAACTACTTTGCACAGGATCCCTTCTAGGTAATGTTACCTAGGAGGAATCATGAAAAGACTGAAATCTCAGTATCATCAATCTGTAAAAAAACCACATCCTAATGATTATTTTTATAAACGCTTTCCTAATGTGAAAAGTGTTTATCATAAAAAATTCAGTACACACCAAGAGAAAAGCTTTTATTCAATTCATTGCATTGAATATAAAAACTATCCTCTTAAACTTCGTGTAGCGCGAGGGCCTGGTCTAGCTGAAGCATGGGATGATCTTCCAGCATATGTCTATAAAGTTGCTAAAAGTTGGAAACATAATTCCAGAAGACAGCATCAGTACTACAAAGAACATGAACAACACTAAGAAAAATGAGGGAGTTTTTCCCTCATTTTTTGTATAAAACTCATTCTAAAAGACTGATTATTAGAAATAGATAAAGGATTCTGCATCATTGAAAGAGTAAAATTTATAAAATCAGAAGTATTGAAATTGCCTTCTGTTAACTTGATGAAATGAGTACTAAAACCTATGAAAAGAGATGAAATTTTAGGACATGACTCTTCTGAAAAAATCATTTTTTGCTTTCTTTATGAAAATGATGAAAAGGTTATCTCGCTGTTCGTTCGCTATTCAGATGAAAATACGATGAATATTGCAAAGCAGTCAGTCACTTTACATAGCCTATTTTGGAAATCAGATACGAGTGCACAAAATTTGAAGGAATTATTTGAAACTGATCCTTCTTTAGTAAATTTAGGCGTAGAGTTTTGGGCAGATTTTTTTCAGATCAATAAAAAATTTCCACCAGGCTTCAATAATGTGAAAGGACCGCTCCATGAATAACAAACTATTTGATCATCTTGTCCTTTCACTAAAAGAAGCAGGTGCCATAAAACGTGATGAAATTCAGGCAAGCCAAGCCACAGACCTTAGGCTGCCTGACTCTAAAGCAGGGTGTGAAAAAATGGGATTAACCCAAGTAGAGTTTTCTATACGTTTACATCTCAGGAAAACAACCAACAGAACTGAAAGTAAATTTAAATAACTTAGAAAGTATTAACTTTTAAATTAAATGTTTATATAAAAAAGCTATCCAAAGAATTATAAATTAAACAACTTCCGGTCACGTTCATCTGTTAAATATTTATCCATCTGAGCAATTAGTTTAGCTCTGGCCTGTTCATCATCTTCGGTGATTTTCAACATACAGGATCCAATTAAAATTTTGCGTCTAGTATCATCCTTTCGAGCCTGTTCTTTCTCTTTGGCTCGTTCTCTTGCCAGTGCTGCCTGTCTTTGAGCCTTTAACTGCTTTAGCTTTTCTTCCTGTGCCTTGATTTTGCTGTCTAGTGTTTCAGTAATGCTCATTAATCCAATACCATCATCCTGGGAAACCATCCCTAACATAAGCACCTTGAATATGCATTCAAGGTGCTATATGTATAGTAATGTTTTCCTCGAAGAGCGCACTTATGCAAACTTTGTTTGCAAGTCCGATTGGGGGAACCCCAATACCCCAACAACCGTATCCACGGTTGTATTTCACTACGTGAAAATTTAAAAGCGAAAAACAAGCATGGCGATTTACCACTTTTCAGTCAAAACAGTAGCACGATCAGCAGGGCGATCCGCCACTGCTGCGATTGCCTATCGGGCAGGTGAAAAGATCTATTGTGAACGTGAAGGCCGAGAACATGACTACAGCCGAAAAACCGGGGTGGAATACAAAGAGATTTACTTACCCGAAGGCGCACCAGAACATTTAAAAAACCGAGAAAAACTCTGGAACGAAGTCGAACAACGCGAAACCCGAAAAAACTCGACTGTAGCCAGGGAATTTGAAATTGCCTTTCCAAGTGAATTAAACCAGGAACAACGTCTGGCCATGCTCGAAGAATTATGTGCCAGCATCGTGGAAAGACACCAAATAGCCGTCGATGCCTGCATCCATGCACCACATACCGGATCCGGCAGTGATGAGCGCAATTATCACGCCCATATCCTGATGAGCACACGTAAACTCACGCCAGAAGGTTTTACAGAAAAAACTCGGGAACTCGATCAGAAACACAGTGGAGAAATCGAGCACTGGCGCGAACACTTTGCCGATATCTGCAATATGCACCTCGACATGGTCGGATCCACAGCAAGGGTTGACCACCGCAGCTACAAAGACCAGGAAAATGGCTTGCAGGCCACCCTGCACGAAGGACCGAAAGTCACCGAACTACGCAGAAGAGGCATCGAAACCGAAATCAGCCGAACCAACGATGAGATCAAAGAAAGAAATCAGGCTCAGCTGCAATACGGCAAAAATATGGATCTACTGATTGCTGAAAATGAGATCACACTCAAAAAACTAAAAACAGAACAGCAGATGCATATCCAAAATAGTGCTAAAACGCCACCATTAAGCGCAGAAGAGCAATTTCAATACATACAGAGAGAAACCCTAAGCAAACTACTCAAAGGCGAAATAAGCGCAAAAGAGGCGAATTTAGACCTAGATTTTATGCAACACAATCTTGAGAAAGTCGAAGGTATCCTGAGTAAACAACAAAAGCACAAAAATGACTTCAATCAGCAGCTCGCCCAAGACATTGTGAAAAACGGACTCAAACAAAGTCATGACAAATTGCAAAGCCTGGTGGATCAACACAACGAGTTAGGTCAGAACAAGCCCTTGCTGTTTGGAAAAAAAGCTTGGGAGGCACAACGTGATGCGATTTACCAGGAACACAAACAACTGAAAGATAGACATGAATACCAGAAAAAAAATGGTGTGAAGGATTTATTGGAAAACGAAAAATTCAAAGCACATGCCTGGACACAGTACCAAAAAGAGCATCCAGCCAAAGCCGAGCAATATCAGAACCTCTACCAATCCTACCGAGCTATTAAAAACTGTGTGGATAAGATCAAAGCAGAACAACAAATGAAACTTAGACAAGAACAACAGCTCAAAGCACAACAACAAGCTCCTAAAATGAAATCTCGTGGCATGAGGCGATAAACAGAGCGAGTGTCTACGAGCGAACTGAAAAAATTTGCCCATCCCATCCCTTTCCTTGATTACAAGCTCCCTATCCATCAATCACCTGCTTTACAGAGCATCCCGAATGGGTGCGAACTTTTCAAGTTTGCTTCCTAAATCGAGCGAAGCGAGAAAAAAAGCTGATGAGCGAAGCGAATTCCGAGTTGCTTTTGCTTTTTCTAAAAGTCACGAAAATATGAACCAAAAATTGCCCCGACGAATCGAGCGAAAGCGAGATTCAATAGAGTTTGAGCGAACGAAGTGAAGCGAAAACCAAGGGCAATTTTTCACTCCTTGGGCTTTTAATTATTTTAAAGTTTTTAAATGCTTTTAGATGGTCTAAAAACCTTTATTTATAATATTCTTAGAGATTATAAAACGAGGTTTACCTTGCATTAAAACGAGGTTTACCTTGCATTAAAACGAGGTTTACCTTGCATTAAAACGAGGTTTACCTTGCATTAAGCGAGTTGATAATATAACCTCGTCTTATTAAGTTAAAAACATAATCTTTTCATATGAAAACAGAACTAATAGTTAAAGATAATGCCTTAATTAATGCCAGTTATAACCTTGATCTAGTGGAGCAACGGTTAATTCTTCTAGCGATTCTTGAAGCAAGGGAGTCGGGTAAAGGAATAAATGCTAATGATCCTCTAACAGTTCATGCTGAAAGTTATATCAATCAATTTGGTGTTCATCGAAATACGGCTTATCAAGCATTAAAAGATGCTTGTGATGATCTATTCGCAAGACAATTTAGTTATCAAAGCCTTAGTGAAAAAGGAAATGTTATTAATCACAAATCAAGATGGGTGAGTGAGGTTGCTTATATTGATAATGAGGCTGTTGTTAGACTTATCTTTGCTCCCGCTATTGTGCCTTTAATTACTAGACTAGAAGAACAATTTACAAAGTATGAAATACAACAAATAAGCAATTTAACAAGTGCTTATGCCGTTCGTTTATATGAAATATTAATTGCATGGCGTAGTACCGGAAAAACGCCTCTCATAACCCTGTACGACTTCAGACAAAAAATAGGGGTACTCGATACTGAATACAAACGAATGTATGATTTTAAAAAATATGTCTTAGACATTGCATTAAAACAAGTCAATGAACATACCGATATTACTGTCAAAGTTGAACAGCATAAGACGGGCAGATCAATTACAGGCTTTTCATTTAGCTTTAATCAAAAAAAGTCGGCTACTCAATCTGTCGGATCTACAAGAGATTCAAATACATTAGACCTCTTTTCAACAATGACAGATAAACAACGTCACCTATTCGCCAATAAGCTCTCCGAACTTCCTGAGATGAGTAAATATTCACAAGGTACAGAAAGCTATGAACAATTCGCTGTACGTATAGCTGATATGTTGCAAGATCCTGAGAGAGTAAAAGAATTCACTCCATTACTTAGAAAAGTTGGCTTTCAATGAATAGTGTCAATTGACAATGTAAAGTTGACAGTGAAGTATTAACACAAATTGACAACTCATTTACACCATGAAAAAACTATCCGTTTCAGAGTTAGCAAAACTATATGGGTTTTCCAGACAAGCAATATATGCTCATATAAATAAAGGAAATTTATCAAAAGGAGCAGATGGCTTAATTGATTTCTCAGAAGCTTTAAGAGTATTTGGCGAACCACAAAAGAAAGGGAGTGGTGTCAATCAGAGTCAATCAATTGACAGCCAAAAGTTAACAGAAATTGACTTACTCAAACGTCAAGTTGAATTGCTTGAGAAGCAATTAAATCAAGCGCAACTTAGAGAAAGCCAGTCTTTAGAACGAGAATCTTTCTATCAAGAGCAAATTGAGGCAATGCAACGTCTATTAGAAGCTCCAAAGACTAATATGACTACGTTTACCGATCAGAAACCTAGCCAAGATATAGCAACGGATCCTCGGTCAGAACCTGAGCTGAAACATGACGGATTGACTACTCCAGAGCAGAGGGAAAATAAGCGGATTCCAGTACCGGAGCACATTGAACAGGAACCGGAAAAAAGAGGCTTTTGGAGCCGTTTTTTTAGACCCTATGATTAACCACGATTGTTTAACTGATATGAACAAAGTCGTGAAACATTGCTTAAATAATAGGCGTGGAACGTGAAAAATCATAAAAAAAAAGCCCACCTTGGGGGAGGTTGGGCAAAAAAGAAACTACAGCATTGATTTCTATAGATAATTATAACGCATTTCGTATAAGGTGTATTATGTTAATTTTAGCTTTTCTCTATAATTACTATCTTAAGGCCCACTACCAAATTCTGTAATTAGCCAATCAGATTGAGGAGATTGTTTCACAAGAGTAATAAATAAAATATAGTCACCTACTGGACTACCAGCATCATCTATATGGACGACTTTAACTTTTACCATCACTGAAATAATTTTATAAAATTCTTGATAATACTCAGGTCTACTTTCCGCTGAATCATAATTAATCCTTACTACTTCTAAAATTTTTGAGTCTTTGAAAGAGAGAAACCTTTCAGAACTTTTTAAATCTTCATGTAATCGCGCATCTGGCCAAACATATTTGATTGCTGATTCTAGATCATGTTTAGCAAGTGAATTAAAGAAAAGTATTGTTGTCTGTGTTGCCATCTCTTTATCATGATTTAATTTCTGTTTGTATGAATTAATGATTAGAAGTAGACATAGACCTACAAGTAAAATTCCTAATTTTATAAATATTTTAGACATTATAATTTCACTTTTATCTTTCGAAAAAACGCATAACTGACTAAAAGACACATAAGCCAAAATAAATAATCAAGAATAAAATATAAAAAAATGAATTGATCTATTCCTATAATAATATTTAAAGGATCTAGCGCTATACTACCGCCTGGAGATATTTCACCATCTACTAAAAACTGTAATGGAAATCCTCCTCCTATAACTTCAACTTTTCCAAGCTTGTCTACAACTATCCGGTCTATCAATGTATATTTCTGATGAAACAAAGACAAATAAGTCAAAACAAAAGCTAATATATTGAAATATATTATTTTTTTCTTTAATAATTCTTTAACTTTAAAATCAGTTAAAAATAACCAATAAGACAAGCCTGGAATTAGAGCCATAAAGATAGTCCAAGTGTCGGTATACATCTTCCACCATTCTTTCGAAACTTCTCCTGTATGGCTCCATCCAAAAAGAACAAAAAATGGCATAGCAATAATTAAAGAGCTAATACAGATAGTTAGCAAATTAAGAATACTATAACGATTTAAAAGAATTGAGACCATAAAGCTAAAAGGTACTGTCAAAATACTATAAGCTAAGTAAACAAGACCATGCCCTGCAAAAACCACAAAAATTGAATATAGACTATATTCACGATTCATTATGATAAATAGCAATGCTGTGAAAAAAAGTAGTGGTAAAGGAGCAAGTAATAGGGCTTTTACTATTTTTTCTTTTGAGTATTTCATTAACTTAATTCTCTTATTTACTCAATAATTATTACACTATATCAACTCTTGGAAAAAGCGTTGAATGAGCCTATTTAATTGGTGAATAATATAATTTAAAGTTTCTTTGATGCTTTTTCTATTGATGTAACAACATTCTTATTTAAAAACGTAGGTAATATGAAAAATAATAGTAAGTTGATTTATTTAGTTATTACGGCAATCGTAGTAGCTTTTATTGGATTTTTTATTTTTGCCAAAAAAAGTGATGATGTACATAGTAAAGAGCTGATGGAAACTCAAGAAAAGATCAGTTCCAACCGTAATACTCTTAATGCTAATGACGGTATCACTAACAATGCGCCCAATCTCCCTCATGGAATGCCTCCTAAATGGGTAAAAAGTACGATTGCTATTAATGATAGCCCTACATATTCACGAGAAGATAAAATCCATAAGCTAGTTGATTTGTTGAAACAAAATGAATCGAACCCTGATGCATTAAGTGTAATTCTTGTATCCCTAACGAATTTAGACCCAATTGAAGCAGCAGACGATATTATTCCTTATTTAAAGGATACGAACCCAAACGTTCAAATTTTGGCTCTGGGTGCTCTTAATAATGCTTCGCTACTCACTCAGAAAGAACATGAGATTAAGGGTTCACTGCCAGAGAATGAAGCTGTTCGTAAACGGATTATTGAAGCCGTTAATGAGCTTAAAGTAGATCCAAATACGTCAGATGAAGTAAAGAAAGTATTAATTGCCACTTTCCCATAGATAAATCCTTCTTTAAAAGGCAAATAACAAATGATTTTATAGAGCATTCTTAATTCACTATTCAGCGGAAAATCACTGCCCATTTAACATAATGGGCGTTATACGAAACGCATATAAAAATAGTTTTATATTTCAACAAGTTATGTTATAAAAAATCGGGGACGCAACCCCGAAAAGCCGACTTGGAAACAAGTCGGCTTTTTTATGAGCAGTTTTGATACTTCTTGCCAATAAAATTGTTTAAAAAATAGTCGATTTTGCGGTTTTTCTAATATTCTCAACGTCCCAGGATCTAA
>NZ_JBIMDK010000033.1:0-8771 GCF_048552595.1 Acinetobacter psychrotolerans
TCGACGAACCCATTGGGCAGCGAATTGGCGATCCTAGGCGACAGCAACATCACCACGACGGTTGAACAAGGCAAAGCGACGATCACCCTGAATAAAGTACTCAATGTGGACAGCGTGACAGCAGGTAACAGCCTTCTCAACACAGACGGCTTAACCACCACAGGCAGTCTGAATGTTGTTGATAAAACGACAGGCGATACGATTGCTAGTCTAGACAGCACGGCACTATCAGTTGATGGCAATAAATATACCAGTGTCAATGAAGCGATTAACGCCTTGAATAAGTCACAAGGAGAGATCAGCGGTGTTTCGGTAAAATACGATAATCCAGCTATAAAAGATAAGGTCACGCTTGAAGGGACAAATGGAACAACGATAACGAATTTAAAAGGAGGAGAGGTTAGCTTAACGTCTAAAGATGCTGTAAATGGTAGCCAACTATATGGCACTTACATAGCAATGGTGGATGCGTTAGGTGGAAACTCATCATACAACTCTGATGGTACAGTTACACTACCAACATATGCAGTAAATGGTAAGGATTATAAAAATGTTGGCGCAGCTTTAAGTGCATTGGATGCTGGTTGGACTTTGAATAGTAATGGTGTAGCTGGTGCAGGGATTAAAGCAGGTGATACTGTCGATATTGGTACTGCTAGCACTGAAAATAATTTAGCGGTTGTGAAAACAGGCAATACTATTGACTTCAGTTTGAATAAAGACCTCACAGGCTTAACTTTAGTTGAAACGACAGATGGTGCGGGTAATACCTCAACAATGACATCTGTAGGTACGAAAGTTGATAATGCCGTAGGTGACAGCACTATTTATGGTGCAAATGGCAGCACAATTACTGGCTCGAATGGTAAAACTGTGATCATTGCATCAGATAAAATAGATGTAGGTGGTAATACCATTAATAATGTTGCAAATGCAGTTGCTAAGTCAGATGCTACAAATCTAGGACAAGTTGAGCAATTGATTGGCGATACGACGGGAAATGTAATCAACAAAGGCTTTGGGTTAACTGCTCAAGATGGACAAACTGTGCAGAAAAAACTAGGAGAAGCTGTTGATATTGTGGGTGATGATAAAAACATCTCTACAGTAGTAAAAGCTGGAAAAATTACCGTCCAACTTGCCGATAATTTGAATGTCAATTCTCTGACTACTGGTGATACTGTTATCAACAACAGCGGTATTAACATTGGTCAATCTGTTCAGTTAGGTAATACTGGTTTAGTCATTGCTGGCGGTCCAAGTGTAACAACAGCAGGTATTAATGCTGGTAATAAAACAATCACGAATGTTGCCAATGGTGTGAATACTTCAGATGCCGTGAATAAAGGACAATTAGATACAGCTATTAATGATGTTCAGAACAAAGTTGATCAAGTTTCTAATAATGCTGTTCAGTATGACAATGCAAATAAAGATTCAGTCACATTGTCTAGTAACAATGGGAACGGAACTCAATTGAACAATGTTGCCGATGGTACTGTTGCTCAAGGTTCTAAAGATGCTGTGAATGGCGGTCAATTGTGGGATGTTAAGCAGCAAGTTGATCAAAATACTGGTGATATTAACAATATCAAAAATGACATTAATAACGGTACTGTTGGTTTAGTTAAACAAACGGATAAAGATGGCATTGTAACCGTTGCCAAAGATTCAGGTGGCACGAAAGTTAGTGTTGCAGGTACTAGTGGTGATCGTATTGTTACAGGTGTTGCCGCAGGTAAAGCGACCAATGATGCTGTGAATGTAGGTCAGTTGGATACCGTGGCTAAATTCTTAGGTGGTGGGGCAGGTTATGACAACATTACCCAAAGCTTTACTGCACCAAGTTATAACGTCGGTGGTAACAAGTTTGACAATGTAGGCGGTGCAATTGATGCATTGAATCAAGCAGATCAAACATTGAATACAAAAATTGATAATGTCAGCAATAAACTTGATGATGCTTTCCGCATTACCAATAACAAAATTAATGATGTAGAGCAAAAAGCCAATGCAGGTATCGCAGCTGCAATGGCATTAGAATCTGCACCATATATTGCAGGTAAATATACCTACGCTGCAGGCGCTGCCTATCATGGTGGCGAAAATGCTGTAGGTGTGACGTTGCGTAAAACTGCCGATAATGGACGTTGGTCGATTACAGGTGGTATTGCAGCAGCATCACAAGGCGACCCAAGCGTACGTATCGGTATCAGTGGTGTGATTGACTAATCAACTAGATCAGGAAGGCTTAAAGGCCTTCCTTTTTCCCTTATTTTAGAGAGATAAAAAATGAAAGCATTTAACAAAAAGATTCTGTTCAGTGTATTCAGTGTTCTAGTGATGTCTTTAAGTCATGCTGCTGAAATCGAAACACAAAATAACCCAGACATTCATTTTCCAGATGTAAAGAAAAGCTATTTAAAACAAGTGCCGCGTTATGAGTATGATCATGTCGCACGTTTAGATAAAGACTTAACCAAAGATCAAATTCGTCAGATTCTTGGTGAGCCACAGTTTTCAGAAGGTCTATTTGCAGTTAAAACATGGAATTATGTACTCGATATACGCGAGCCTAATTCGAGCCAATACAAACGTTGCCAATTACGTATAGATTTTAACAAAGATTATTTATCTGAAAATTTATACTGGAAAGGTGAGCAATGCCAAGGTTTGATGGCTTGGGGGATCAATAACCAGTCTGATACAGAGCAAAACATGTTGCCATCGACCGACCATTCAGCAAGTGTTTTATTCTATTTTGACAGCTCAGATAAAAGTGGTGTTAAAAATCCAGAGGTGATTAATAGAATCGCTGAAAAATTTAAACAAGCAGATGGAAATAAAAAAATGTCTGTTGTTGGTTATACCGATCGTTTAGGATCATTTCATTACAATCAAAATTTATCGGTTGCCAGAGCAAATACAGTGGCTCAACTTTTGGTTCAGCAAGGTGTAAGTGCTGGTCAGATTCAATATGAGGCAAAGAATAAAACTGATGAATATCAGCAATGCGCTGGCGCAAAGAAAAAAATTCAATTGGTTGAATGCTTAGCACCAAATCGTCGCGTAAATATCACATGGTAAAATAGACTAAATTATCCGAGATTGGAGAAGATATGCGCTTAGGATGGCTTACTTTAAGTTTGATGTTGAGTATCACAACACATGCAGTTGCTGATTCTAGATCAACTTCTGCATCGAGTCCTTTAAAGACTTTACTACAAACTAAAAATTGGGGTTTAGTTCAGTCAGGAACAATGTGTATTGAACAATACCAGTTTTTTCCATCTGGGGAAGTTTTGATTCAGAGCAATAAAGAGCGCGTATCAGGGACCTATACCTATCTTGAAAAACGGCAAGGCTTTGAGTTGCCAGCTGTTGTAATTAATTTTAAGACAGATAATCAACAACCAGATTGTGCAGGTAATTCAGAGAATCAAACCGGTATATCTACGACTAATTTTCTAAAAAAAATATCTGATAAACAGATTTATTTTTGTAATGATCCTTTAGGTAAAGATTGCCCAGTCTATTTACGTCCTGAACACTGATTTAAATTATTTATAGAGGAATGAAAAATGAATATTCTAAAAAAAATTGCCTTAATTACAGTGGCTTTAGGTTGTACATTTCAAGTCCAAGCCTTTGAAAAGAAACAAATGGTTTTGGCAAATGTTTTTTGGGGAACTTGGTCAATTTATAATGCTCAAAATAAATGCACAGAAACTTATCAATTTAAAAAACCTGGGCAGTTTCAGTACACCAGTAAATTGAAATCGATGTCTGGAAACTTTTCAGTGATGCGTAATACAGATTTAAAAACATTGGATATTCTGACGATGAAAGTGAATACAGATAATAAAAAAGCATCATGTGCCCAAGCATCGAAAGATTTTACTGGTCAAACTTTAAGTTTAGGTTTGAAATGGGTCTCTCAAAATACTGCACAGATCTGTTCTGATACTGAAGGTAAGCAATGCAGTAGTTTATATTTGATTAAGCAAAAATAATGACTGATTTTTAAATGGCCTCTTCGGAGGCTATTTTTTGGAAAAACCTTTACTCATATAAATTAAATTTATGTATTTTTTAAAAATTATTCATATAAGTTTTGTATTGTAATAATAAATATAGGTTTATATTGGTTTTAATCATCTACCGATGAAAGACTTATCTTTGAAACACAGACAGACAATACCAGTATAGAAAACATGCTAATTTTGAACGTCTGTTGCACAACAACTTATAGTATGATGTGTATAGATTTCGACTGACTATCAGTTTATTCTGCCAGAATGAATGATGATATTCATTTCAGCTTAAATAATGTTGGAAATATAAATGCCTGACTATCGCTCAAAAACATCGACACATGGAAGAAATATGGCTGGCGCACGTGGCTTATGGCGTGCAACAGGAATGAAAGACGAAGATTTCGGTAAACCAATTATTGCGGTGGTCAACTCATTTACCCAATTTGTACCGGGTCATGTGCATTTAAAAGATTTAGGTCAATTGGTTGCACGTCAAATTGAAGCAACAGGTGGCGTAGCAAAAGAATTCAACACCATTGCTGTAGATGATGGTATTGCAATGGGTCATGACGGCATGCTTTATTCATTGCCATCTCGTGATTTGATTGCAGATTCAGTGGAATACATGGTTAATGCACACTGTGCAGATGCAATGGTGTGTATTTCTAACTGTGACAAAATCACACCGGGAATGCTCATGGCAGCAATGCGCTTGAACATTCCAGTAGTGTTTGTTTCAGGCGGCCCAATGGAAGCGGGTAAAATTAAAATCCGTGGTAATGAACATGCCATTGACCTTGTTGATGCGATGATTGTTGCAGCTGATGATAGCTTCACAGATGAAGAAGTGGCTGAATACGAACGTTCAGCATGTCCAACCTGTGGTTCTTGTTCAGGAATGTTCACTGCAAACTCAATGAACTGCTTGACTGAAGCTTTAGGTTTATCATTACCAGGTAATGGCTCAACCCTTGCAACGCATGCCAACCGTAAAAAACTATTCGAACGTGCGGGTCAATTGATTGTTGACATTACCAAACGTCATTATGAACAAAACGATTACAGCTTGTTGCCACGCTCAATTGCGACCAAAGCAGCGTTTGAAAATGCCATGACTTTAGATGTGTCAATGGGTGGTTCTACCAATACAGTATTGCACTTATTGGCAGCTGCACATGAAGCGGAAGTCGATTTCACTATGACGGATATCGACCGTCTTTCACGCAACGTGCCTGTATTGTGTAAAGTTGCACCTGCGAAGCAAGATGTACATATGGAAGACGTACACCGTGCAGGTGGAATCATGTCAATTCTTGGGGAGTTAGATCGTGCAGGTTTATTGGATACTTCAGTACCAACCGTACATGAAAAGACGCTGAAAGATGCTTTAGATAAATGGGACATCATTCGTACAGAAGATGAAGATGTGTATAACTTCTTTAAATCTGCACCGGGTGGCGTACCAACGCAAACTGCATTTTCACAAAACCGCTACTATACACGTTTAGATGGTGACCGTGAAAATGGTGTTATCCGTAATGCAGAACATGCATTCTCACAAGACGGTGGTTTGGCTGTACTTTACGGTAACATTGCATTGGATGGTTGTATTGTAAAAACTGCAGGTGTTGATGATTCAATCTTGAAATTCAACGGTACAGCACGCGTATTTGAAAGCCAAGATGCAGCAGTGGAAGCTATTCTAGCTGGCAAAATTGTGGCAGGTGATGTGGTTGTGATTCGTTACGAAGGTCCACGTGGTGGTCCGGGTATGCAAGAAATGTTGTACCCAACCAGTTATCTTAAATCGAAAGGTTTAGGTAAAGACTGTGCATTGCTTACAGACGGTCGTTTCTCTGGGGGGTCTTCAGGTCTTTCTATTGGTCACGTGTCTCCAGAAGCTGCTGAAGGTGGTGCGATTGGTTTGGTTGAAGAAGGTGATCGTATCGAAATTGATATTCCGAACCGTACCATTCATTTAGCTGTGGATGATGCAACCATGGCAGCGCGTCGTGAAGCTCAGGATGCTAAAGGATGGAAACCTGCGGAAGAACGCCCTCGTAAAGTGTCAAAAGCACTGAAAGCCTATGCAATGCATACCACAAGTGCTTCTCGTGGTGCGGTACGCGAAATTTAAGCTAGCCCCAATCCATATAAAAAGGAAAGCACTCACAAGTTGAGTGCTTTTTTTATTGAGCTAATTATTTAAATTCAATCGAATTTTTAGAAGCTATTTATTGACCTTAAAATGGTTATAGGTTTTGTTATGACTATTTAGAATTAATTTTTTTCAGCATATTCAATCAATGAATGGTATGCTTGAGCAAGTTTCAATCAAATTTTAATCCATTATTCAGTGCTTTTTCGAGGCCTATTCCATGTCATTGCTACGCCGTTGGCTTGATCCAATCCGATCGAGTTGGTTTTATCAGAAACCGACCCGTCAAGGTGTGTTATCTACGGAGCAAGGGCTAAGCATCTATTTACGTTTAGATGATGTGTATAGTTATTTGGCTGTACAACAATTGACGCAATTAGACGATATTCTTAATGATGAATTAAAACCATTAAAAGTTGTTATTTCGGATACGTCTGCAGAGCCCCCCAATGGTATGACCCTAGAGGAATGGCGAACTTATACCTTAAATGATGCTAAAATTTTAGCGACGCAACACCGTTTTAGTTATGACGATGAAAAACCAGAACAACCCGCAGCAGAAGCATTACAACAAGCGGAAACTATTCTAAGAAATACGCCACTAACAGGTTCAAATTTTCTCTATTTACTCGAAGACGTTTTTCATATGTTGTGGCAACAGCAGTATGGGAAATTACGCACTTTATTTGTGATGGCAAGTCATCATCAAAAACCACAGAATTTCCCCGAACGTGTGTTTGACCATACGCCTGTTCTAGAAAGCTATTTTGAGTTTGGTGGACGAAAATATCATGCAGTAGACGACTTATTACGTTTAACGCGCCGTTTAAAACAACAAAAGTTATTGATCGATAATCCAATTTTCTTGATCAACCATATTGAATGGCGTGAACATTTAATAAGTGATGCAGAGGAACTTGCAGAAATTCAAGCCATGCATCCAGAATTGGATTTATATATTGCCTTAGAAGATCCGATCAGTTGGTTGCTTTTGGCGTATATCAAAGAAGATTTGGCAAATTATTATAATATTCAATTGAATGTCTATCCATTAAGTTATCACGGACGAGACTTTTTTGATTGGAGTCTAGCTTCACGGTTGTCGAAACGTACCGAAGTCAAATTTACCCCATTTTGCCGACCAACAGCAGAAAGTACCCTTCAAATGGCGCAGCTTTATTACAGCGTGCCTGAAGAACAGCGTGTCGATGCCATTTATGAAATTTTACAAGCGGTTTGGACACAAGGGCAGGACTTATCATTCAAACCACATTTCAATACATTACAACGTGATCTAGCTATAGAAACACTGAGTGATATTGATGTTGAAGAACTATTAATTGCGAATGATCAAGCCTGTACTGCTAAGCATCAACCTGATTTCCCAGTATTAGAATTGCGTATTGAAGGAAAAACTTACTTATTTAATAGCTTATATCGTGTGTGGATGATTGAAAGTATTTTCAGTAATGTGTTAGAACAGAAATATAAATCTGAAAATCAACAAGAACGTGCCTTACAGGAAAATGAAGAATTAGATGATGAAAAAAGACAAGTTTGAATCCTTAGAGCAGGTTCGTGAGAAAATTGATCAGCTTGATCAGGAACTTATCGAGCTCATTGCAACACGTCAATATTATGTTGATCAAGCTGTGCGCTTTAAACGTACAGCGGAAGATGTGAAATCTCCTGAACGAGTACAACAAGTTATTAACAAAGTACGCCAACAGGCTATAGATGTCGGAACGAATCCTGATTTAGTGGAAAATTTATATCGGGAAATGATCCAACACTTTATTCAAAGAGAATTAAAAGAAATACGCCCCTAAACAACAATCATCGTTAGTAACTTTTCAATTGATTGGTGGCGTGGTGTAGTTAATGATGAAGTACGCTCAAAATGCATTAAATTAATATAGATAATAAGTGTGCTACATCCAATATTTATTGTTTGTTGGATATAGCATATCGATTAATAAAAAATGAACTTTATTGCTATGCCTTAACTTTAGGCTTAACCATCTATAATGATGACCATGTACATTTCAATATTGAATCACTTATAGAGTCTTAGCCTTATAAGAACTCAATCATTTACATATAGTCAAATCCAAATTGATTATTTAACCTATGAACATTGCCTCAACCTTATAACTTACCTATGCAGTAAGTTGAAATTTATTGTTAATAAAAAAGAGGTCGAAATATAACGCAGAAGTTTGAATGAATGCTGTGTTTGTGATTTTACCGTTCTTATTAGATAAGCACTTTTAAGCTATTTGACGATGTAAATACTGTTTCACAACATTTATCTGAAAATGGCAGTGAAATCTAGCATTTTGCAGATAATTGGCTTTATGTCTGCTGAATAAGTGCAATCAATACATCCAAAACAATAAAAAATCTCGCTAAAGCGAGATTTTTAAATATAAATGCTTAAAAAATAGCTAAAAAAACAAATTTTTTACGATTTTGGTAGAATAAATAAACAGACGAACTGTTATTTATAAAATAAGTTAAAAAAGGGGTTGTTCTGGAAATGAAATGCTGTAGAATGCACATCCATCGGCGGTGAT
>NZ_JBIMDK010000034.1:0-5727 GCF_048552595.1 Acinetobacter psychrotolerans
TCAAAGTTAAGATGATGGTATGACAATTTTATATACTCCATAAACCCTTTAAATTAATTAGGTGGTTTATGTCGCACTTCAAGTTTTACTCTGCCCTGTATTGCCTTATTTCACACCCAATGAAGACTTAAATTTTTCTAAACGCTTATATTTAACATCGCAATTGATTAAGGATAAAGCACTCAAAGAGTTCTCTTTAATTTTAAATAACTTCCCTAAACTTCATGAAAGCTTAATTCATAAATTTCTCATCGAAACCTACTTATATCTAGCAAATCCTCAATTTATGGATGAAGTCCATCAACGGATTTTAGCCAGCTTAGAAGAAAATGAAACGCATATTATCGTTGCACATTCCTTAGGTACGGTCATTGCATATAAACTTTTGCAGCAACTCCAACCTAAATATAAAATACAACGTTTTATTACACTAGGTTCACCTTTAGCTTTTAAAGTGATTCAAGATAAACTCACACCTCCTATCAAAAGACCCGATTGTTTAATTGGAGATTGGCATAATTTTTATTGTCCTGATGATTTTTTAACAGCTTTTCCATTAGTTAATGCGCCATTTGACTTCCAACCCGCCATATTAAATACCTCTATTTCAACTTTTATTAGTTCCCCTCATAAAATCACGGGCTACTTACAACACCCTGCTGTTATTCAAAATATTTTAGAGCCTATTTTGCATCCCAACCCCAATTAACCGTACTAAATTCAACCATATTGGCATCATTGCTGTGTTTTTGTACATATAAGTGATATTTCACTTTTTATTGCCGAAAAAGGTTTGACACATTACCAAATTCGCCCTAATATACGCCCACCTCTGAAACGACCCTATCGTCTAGAGGCCTAGGACATCGCCCTTTCACGGCGGTAACCGGGGTTCGAATCCCCGTAGGGTCGCCATTAATTTAATGGTTTAGTTTCTAAATTCAAAGGTAGCCTCAATCTATTGACCCTATCGTCTAGAGGCCTAGGACATCGCCCTTTCACGGCGGTAACCGGGGTTCGAATCCCCGTAGGGTCGCCACATTCAAGAATATTTCAATAATAAAATTGGAATTTCTTAACAAAAAAGCCTGAGTCATAATGACTCAGGCTTTTTTGTTTTATGATTAGAATATTAAAAGGATTAAATGAAATAATAACATTACTGATCAACGATTTGACAACCATTCAAACCGCTATAGCCTCATTCACTGCAATCTATTTCACGATGAGCAATTGCTGAGATTCAAAAATATCTTTAGGTGAAATCACGGTTTCGTGTAATGGGATCTGTAGACCATATCTTTGCTTCATGAGTGCTTTAACTTTCGCATCAGATAGATCAAAACTACCGAGTTTTTTTAATGGTGCGAGTTGAATTCCTAACCCATCTTGATATGCTTTCCACACAATTTCAGAACAGTAAATTGCATCATCACTCCATTCAAAATAAATATCATAAGGCCTGCCTAAATATTTTTCAGCTTGCTTGACCAGTTTTTGCTGTTGCGCTAAGTTTAATGATTTTTGATAACGCTTAACCACATATCCATGCTGCACACCACGCTTGATCCATTGTTGCAAAGGCGTGTATTGAACAGGTTGAATCGCTTCTAGTACAAAATATTGCCCTTTCATATTGACGATCATACCCATATGACTATAAGGCGAGTGGGTTGCTTTTTGGATCACCATACTTTGTGCAGATTTAGACGTTTGGAAAATAATATCGCCCGTTTGGTAATTCTGTGCAAAACACAAACTCGGCAAAATTATCACAATGATCAGAGCATATTTTAAAAATAGTTTATTCATTCTATGTCTTTTAATAATAAGTTGATTCTAATCAAAACATCCGATACACACTCGACTATAGTTTTTATAAAATATAAAAACTATAGTATGAATGAAGTAATGCACAGTAGTTTTTACTCAATTACAAATCATCCTAAATAAAAAAGCCAAAACTCACTTTAGAATTTTGGCTTAAATACCGTTATTCAATTAACGATTATTCATCAGTTAAAGAACATTCAGCATTGGTCGGATTTTGATTACATCTAATTTTCTTTAAGATTTTCATCATCGCAGGATCATAATAACCTTCTTTAGTCATCTGAATACGTGCCTCACGCATAATTTTGACATAACCAGGTTTATCCGCCTCACGAATATCCATCCAATATTTATCTGGAATTTCTTTCTCAATTTTATCAACAAATGTAAATGCAGGCGCAAGCTGTTTAGAAATCATCTCACGTGCAATAGGCCCCATACCAACAGGGAATTTATTACGATGCATAATTAGAGTACCCGTCACCTGAATCAGAGGAAATTTAATAATTCCTCCAGTCACTTTGCCACTTTTATCCGTCATGCCTTTTTGTAATTCTAGAGGTTTAAATAATAAAGCTGGACCAGCCATAATATCGACTTCTTTATTATTAAACTTACCACCAACACTCAGCAAATCTACAGAAACTGGCTGTGCGCCGACATTTTGTACCAATTTACGCTGTGTCCCATCAAAATTCATTACCGCAACTTTTTTACCCGCAGCTTTGGAAATGGTATCGATACGACGGTCATTCACCATAATATAAGCTGCGCCTAATGGTACAACACCCACAATTTCATAGTCTTTATTGACCATCTTGGCATCATATTCTGGGCGTGCCAATAACTGAATGACAGTGCTCAACTGTTTATAACTTTGTACCGCACCCAGTGCATCTATACTGCCTACAAATGGGTTAAATTGACGTGCTCGTAGGTTACTAATACCTGCACCATCACATTTTTTACTACGAAAATCTTCAGTCAATACACGCTCATCTGTGTAAACACGTATATTAATTTCCGTCGTTGCTGATTTCTTTAATTTTGGATAATTTAAATCAATTTTCATGGATAATTTACTTGGGCGAGTAATTTTCATATCTACTCCAAATTCTTTTGCCACCTGCGAAATTCGAGGTAACTCACTGATATATGTGGTTGCTTGTTCATAAGCCTCACCATTTGCACCATCAGGTGAAAAAACACATAGTGTCAATTCTTTAGGAATCTGTTGCCATACCTTGGGATCATTCATTAAAGTTCTAATTTTAGCTTTTGAATGTTCGGATAGCGTTAAATTAAGCTTTTGTGCAGGTTCAGCGTGTATAGATAATGGTAAAAGTCCCGTTATTGCTACAATTGATAATGTTTTAATCAGCTGTTTTCTTTGTGTTTTCGAATATGCTTGTACGAATTGCGTGCTTAAAATATTCATTTCTTTGTCCTGTTTATTTTTTAATTTATCCATAATCATCAGATGATCACTCTCGTGAATTTTCTTTAGTGTAAATCAATCATCTTAAGTTTGAATTGACTATTCAAAATCCAACATTTGTCAGAAAAGAGAGTTTTATTGATAAAATCACGTCACTCATTTTTTATTACCCTTTGGGATTTAAGAGGTAAATACAAATGAATTTTACCCTATTTCCTCTGCATCTAAAGTTAAAAGATTATCTTGAAGACAGTCTTTTATCCAACTTTACTATTTTGACGATTTAAATTTACAAAGGTATTCAAGATCATTGGATGACCCAGTAACATGGTCACAATAAGTTCTTAGATGAATAAATGCAAAACCATAACTGAAAGTTACTGCCTTATTCTTAAAAAGCTTAACTTAAACAGCTACTTCCAATCATTTAAAATGCAAAAAAGCTCCCGAAGGAGCTTTTTTAATTTTGCTGAATTAGATTTTCAATCAAACCATCATTAAATGATGATTTGATTATTTTTCAATAATTCGTCAAGTGTTATATCTGTCTTTTGATGACTTAAAATAAGTAAATCAGCAGCTTGATAATCGATTGCAGCACCATCACGATCAATAGAAATTACCGCTTGATCTTTATCTGCATCATACTGAACAGATAAGTATTCACCAATATTCGTTGCATTCGCAGAAGCCGACAACAATGCTGAAACATCAATATGTTGCGTAGAACCAAGCTTAAAGTCAGTTACAGTCACTTCGGTATTACCACCAAGGTTGTCGTCGCTCAGTAGGTTGAAGATTACTCCACCTATATCATCCACAGTATGATTATCTTTATTTACAAATGTATCTGAAATCGATGTAACTACTGAATCACTAAAATTAAACTGATTTACATATATATTCCCCATTCCAGATTGATAATCGAAAACACCTGTCGTTGTATCAGATTTCAAACCATCTTCATCGTAAACCGTAATTTCAATTTTACGCTCACCTGCAGTAACAGTAGCTGATCCCTTTACACCAAACATGAGTAGGTTAATCGCATCGGTAAAATCTTGATGTGATAAAGCTCCATTGGTCGCAATAAGAGTCAATTCAGAATGATCTGCATTCCATACTGCTTTCATTCCCTCGGGTAAAACAGGAGTAATAATAGTACCGTTCAGGTCACCTGCTACTTTGATCACCGCTTTGGAAACTTCTGTACTGTCATCATCAGAAATTGTGAAACCAGCACCAGATAATGCAGACATATTTCCTTTAATTGCATCGGCATTTGAGCTATCAGGATTAATCACAGTAATTGTGTTCACACCATTCTTCAGATCAGGGAGGTTCAATCTTGACATATCCTGATCAGAAATATATAGCTCAACCAACTCCGTTGATGTTGTACTCAGTGCACCAAATAAACGTATACCATCTTCAGTAATTACTACCTGAATACGCGGTAATCCATTTACATTAGCAGTCCAAGGCGCTGCTTCACCAAACTCAACTAATGCACCTTTATCATTATAATATTTAAGTAATATTTGATTAGTGCCATGTGTTTTATCCGTATTTTCCATTTGGAAAACAGCTTTATTACCATTGGTAGATTTAATAAGATCAACGCCATTCACCATTAATGTGAAGGCATTATCTACTTTATCTAAATTAATAATGATTCTCGCATTATCTGAACCAGTACCTAAATCGACGTTTAACTCGTGCTTATTAAATTTTGAAGCATCGGCACCATTGGAAGTAATATTACCACTTTCAAATTTACTGCCTCCCATATTACCACCCGTCACTAATAGTGATTTAGTTGGCTCTACAGAAATAACTTCTGGCGCAATTAAGCTATCCGTTGCACCGCCACCCGAATTTTTAACAGCATCAAAATAGCTACCATCAATAATAGAAGCTTTAGCATCTCCAGCTGTATAAGTAATTGGTGCCGTCCAAGTCAAACCACCATCTTTAGTTGTCAAACCACTATCAAAATCAAAACCTTGTGTAGAAAGTAATGCTTTTACTTGTTCTGGTGTTAAGGCTACACCATTTACATCACATGGAATTTCAGTAAATTTAATAGTAAGAATTGGATTTACCAATTCACTTTCTTCTAGCTTAATAGTTACTTGCGGTGGTGTGGTGTCCACCGGACCTTCGCCTTCACCCACTAAACCTGGATTGCCTGAAGTGTCTTCATATGAACCTGCTGGTACTTCAACTTCCACTGTGCCATCAAAATTCGCTGGGACTTTACCTGTAAAAGTTAAGCCATCATCACTTGGGGTCAGTTCGACTTCTATCGGATTACCAGCTTTGTCGGTAATCGTGATTTTATCTTTATTAATCGTGCCTGGATCTACATCATCTGGATAAGTAATCGTGATGTTACCTTCTGGATCAATAGCAACAGTCACTTGTGGCGGATCCATGTTCACTGAACCTTCGCC
>NZ_JBIMDK010000035.1:0-5586 GCF_048552595.1 Acinetobacter psychrotolerans
TCAACCGCTTTTTGTATATGCTCTTCCATAGTCACTGGAATATCTTCTGGAAAGTCTTGTGGCATCCACTCAGGCCCATACGGCGCAACTGTGATAATCACTTTTTCCATATTTTCTGGGTGCAAAGAATCGTCCAAGAATTGCATGTGTTGCTCCATAACCTATTTTTAAAATTTTCAATTGAATTACTCAACGCATGAGCCAAAACTACAGTATTCCTTACTGCATGCCTTTACATTTAACGACATAGACTTAGCATTTTACGACAGTTGAACTTCAGTATTCCTGATGAGTTATTTCAAAAAATAAACTATAGATTTGCAATAAAAATGAAGAATGACTGATAAATCATGCAGTATTACGATCAAACTAATCACAAAGTCAAAAGTTTGTATCAACAATAAAAGGCTATTGTTCAAATAAGGATTAAATATTTATTTACAGAAAATATAATTATTAGTATGACAAAAAAATGCCCAATGAATACTCATTGGGCATTCAGATTCATTTATATTCGTTTCAAAAATCAGAAGTTCACTTTTAATGCTAAAGATGCGAAATCCCGATCATCCACAACAGTGAATTTATTGTTGCCAAAAAAGCTCGTGTAAGCCAATTCTGCCGAATATTTTTTCATATATGACATAGAGAGAGAAGAGCTAATACTCATTTGCCCTTCCTGAAAGTTCTGACTAAAACCATCGACATCATGTCTAAAAATTAGGCTTGGTGAAATCACGGTGGATGGCAATAAATCATTGTAATTTAATGTCCCACGTACCCTATATCCCCAAGACCACTCACTGAAAAATCCATCTCTATTACAATAACGATTGTTTAAATCATCAATCACATCATTGGATAAATTGGCTGTACCATAAGCAGTACATTTAAACTCTCCAGTTTCATCATCATAAGCTCCTGTTGAAAGCTCACTTCGACTATACGCACTACTGCGCCCGATTCTGGAATTGCCAATATTTGCAATATGGTTGCCACCAATTTCTGAAGATACAGTTAAAGTCTTTGCACCTAATATATCTGGAAAATGATGTACTGCACCCACTGAGAGCTGTGTAACAGGTAAGCGCACATATCCCTTAATATATTCATCCTTACCTGGTGAGACACCTGGTTGTGTAAAAGGTGTTGCAGGGTCAAGAATTTGAAAATAAACCAAGTCAGGTCCATTCAATTGTAAAGGCTGTTTAGGTTTAAAATTCATTTCACCAAAAACAGAAGTCTCACCCACCTTTCCAGCAAGACTTAAACCATACATTTCAATATCTTCAGGGTAAACAGCAAAAAAAGCTGCTGTATTAAAATTTTCAGCCCCTTTTTCTTTTACCGTAGTTGCATCGAAGTTGGCAATTCTATTGTGAAAGTTAGCGTAGTAAATACCTAATTCCGCATTGTTCAGTTGCTCAATATTCTGTTTTATAGCAATACCGTACTGACCACTATCTTTAGGCTTACGATCTGCCGTCCGAGGGATATAACTTTCTGCCCGCAATGCAGTCTCAGATAATTTATCTTTGAGACCTGCCACTAACATTGGGCCACAATTGGCAGGTAAAACATCAGATATTGCAAAAAAAGTACCACACCCATCCACAACTGCAGGTCTGAATTTAAGTTGATAGAAACCTTCAACTTTAAGTCGATCACTTAATCCTACAGTAAATGACAACATTTCCGTGGGAATCACTCTTTCTTTTGCTTCAATCCCTGGACGAGTCAGAGATATGTAGTTAAAAGAGTTGACTGAATTCAACCCATTGAGGAAGTTATATGATTTTCCCCAATCGAGCGTTTGTTTACCAAGCTTGATATTCAGGTTTTGCTTATCATTAAAAGTAAAGTTTTTCCAGAGATAAGCTTCCCATAAATCAATCCCTTTGAATTTCGCCAATCTCGGCCAAGCAGAATCATCAAATGCCTTTAAATCACCATGACCTGTTTCATAAGCATGATCATACCAATAAGAAGTGCTGACGACCGCACCCTGCTTGTTTCCATTAAGACGGAATTCAGTAAAACCTTTAGCAATTTGTGAAATTGCATCATGTTTGGAAAAGTTAATACGTCCATCATCGGCATTAACATCAAGGCTATAACCCCCTTTACCAATATGATTGGCATCAGGTTTATATAACATAGATGCTGATGGATCTTGCATACTCCAGCTGGCTCCAAGCCCAAGCGTGGTATTAACTTCTAACTTCCAGTCGGGATTCAGTTCGAAATTCGCAGCGGTTGCCTTGGATAACGTCAAAGCCATCCCAAATACAATGCCTATTACCTTTACCACCACTTGCTTATTATTCATTCCATTTGGAAAAATTGTTATAATCACAATATAAACTCCATGTATCTTTATCTTTGACTCATTCCAAAAGTCAAAATATGTTCAGATTGTTCACAAACTGATCGCTATATATTTTTTTGTTCTTGTAATAATCGTGTAGGTATAACTATTAACAACATGATTGCTCCCACAATCAGCAATAAACCAATCACCCCAAAAGCGAAATAAATACTGCCTGTCTGCATTTTCACGAAACCGACTAAAGCTGGGCTGATTGCTGCTGCCATACTTCCCATGACATTAATCCAAGCAATACCTAAAGCCGCAGTTGTCAATGATAGATATGCCGGTGGAATCGTCCAAAATAAAGTTGCAGCTGAGAAACATGCTCCACATCCTACGGTTAATAATAAAACCGATAATGTCAAATCATACTGAACTAGCCCGAGTAGTAAGAAACTGATTGAACCTACAGCCATTGTTAATGCCAAATGCCAACGTCGTTCTAAATGTTTATCTGAACTACGACAGATTAAATACATAACAATTAATGCAAACAAATAAGGTATGCTTGAAATTAAACCGATTTGTTTAATATCAGCCACACCAAATTCTTTGATCAGTGTAGGTACCCAATAGGTAATCGTGTTGGTCCCTGAATAAATACATAAAAAAATAAACCCCATCGCATGAACCCTGAAGTCCGTAAATATTTGCTTAAAGGTATTTTTTTCATTGACCTTAGCTTTTTGCTCAGTTTGAAGACTTGTTTTAACAATATATTTTTCACGCTCAGTCAGCCATTTTGCCTGATCAGGATTATCAGTTAACCAAAACCAAGTAAATAGCCCCAATAACACGGCTGGAATACCTTCAACAATAAATAGGATCTGCCAGTCTTTTAATCCCATCCATCCATCAAACGTAGACATAATCCAAGTCGCTAATGGTCCATTTACAATACCTGCGACTAACCCAGCCATTAAGAATACGGAGGTTACACGACCACGTAAAAACCCTGGAAACCAATAGGTCAAATATAAAATCACACCAGGTACAAAACCTGCTTCAGCAATACCTAATAAGAATCTAAATATATAAAAAGATGTCGTGCTTTCCACTGTACTCATTAAAATTGTCAGAACGCCCCACAACAACATAATTCGAGTTAGCGTTGCTCTTGCTCCGACTTTTTTTAAATAAATATTACTGGGAATTTCAAAAATCAAATAACCGATAAAGAATAATGATGTTCCTATTCCATATGCTGCATCACTTAATAAAAGATCCTCAGACATTCTTAGTTTGGCAAATGAAATATTAATCCGATCAATAATATTCAACATATAGGCTAAAAATATAAAAGGTATTATTCTGAACATCACCTTTTTAAATGTTTTTGCCTGTTCTTCAGCTGTTATATTATACCGTTCCATCACTATATTTTCCTGAACAATACGGACCTAAATACCTTGTGGGTATTCGTCCATAAATACTGACATGCATAGGCTATGAATGATCTATCGATGTTTCCAAAGCCTGGGCCAATATTGGAATGCCTACTTCAAAGGCTTCCATTCCCTGTAAACTCAAAATTTTGAGTACTTCCATGATTTGTGCTTTGGTTGCCCCAAGTGCAAGTGCTGCTTGCATGTGGCGCTGAGTGCCTGCTGCCCACATATGTGTGATTGTTGCATCGCCTGCAATACATAAAAATTCAACCCAGAGTGGTGGTAAAATATTATTACGCCAGACTTGCATTGCCATTTTTAGAAAATCTTCCAGATACGCTGGCTCCCAGCGATAAAGTGTTGCCCATAATGGGTTGAAGCTCCCTTCGGCACGCAATTCATCACATACGGGTGTATCAACGGGTTCAGAATCATCCTGATTTTTTAAATTCAGTTTATCTAATTCTGCTTCCAGTAAGGGAACCCCCAAAGCACAGGCATGTATTCCAACGATACTTGCTAGCTTAAACACTTCCATAATTTCAGAGCGGCTAAGCCCTATTTTCAGGGCTTCCTGTATATTCTTTTGGACTCCAGGCGCATACAAATGCGTTGCCGTCACATCAATAATCAAATGAATCAAAGTCACAAGTTTCGGATCAAGAAGATTGCTTGTTCCGACAGTGTCAGTCAGTTTGATATAATGTTCACGCCACTCTTGGGCTAAATCATTCAATACTTGCGACATACCGTTCTTCCCTCACCGTGCTAAATCACAATTCCGCCATTTGGACTCACAACCTGTCCAACCAGATAATGTTCACCACTGAGGTATAAAACAGTGCCCGCATATTCTTCTAATGTGCCAAAACGTCCTGCTGGCACGCTTTGCCATAGTCTGTTACAGGCTTCCTCGCCAACACTTTCCAGATAGGCATTAAACTGAGGTGTTGCGACACCACCAGGGGCCAAAGCATTAATAAAAATATTAGCACCCGCCACTTCATAGGCGACTGACTTGGTAAATGCAATCACTGCCCCCTTGGTTGCGCTATAGGGTGGACTATGTGCACTTTTACTAGACATACCTGCAATTGAAGCAACATTAACAATACGACCTGAACGCTTAGGCTCCATGATTTTTAAGGCTTCACGGGTGCAATAAAATACACCATTTACATTTACACCCCAAAAATGCTCCCACTCATCATCAGTGATCCAACGTGTAAAACTTAAAGAGCGACGAGGTTCTGGCAATGCGTTATAGTCATATAATTCAGTGCGGCGCTGGGTATCGAGTTCAGTTGTTGGCGTGATTGCTGCGTTATTGACTAAGACATCTAAAGTGCCAAAATTCTGGACAATTTTCTCAAACATTGCTGAAACTTGCTTGCTTGATGAAACATCACACAAAACAGCAAGGCATTTTGTTCCATGTTCTTCTAAAACCCGTTGCGTTTCAGATAATGTTTCTTGATTTACATCACAAATAACTAAGCTAGCTCCTTGTCTGGCAAAGGCTTCAGCGCATGCTCTACCCAAACCTGGTCCTACACCTGTAACAAGTACTACTTTATTTTTAAAATCCATTTTTCTTCTCCATCTGATCACGCAAAATACGTTCATTAAAATCAGAGCAATTTTTCTTATAGAACAGCGTTAGATCCCTACACAAAAATGTGTATGAAATCTAACGTGCCATTCAACATTTTACATATTTGAGTCAAAAATCCATTTCACTCAAACATTTTACTTACGTAATGGAATACCTTTTTGTCCGTGTTTACGGTTTGGCGTCATGCCATTTTCACGTAATGTTTCATCAAT
>NZ_JBIMDK010000036.1:0-5559 GCF_048552595.1 Acinetobacter psychrotolerans
AAGAAGATCATTAAGAGATTATGAAGAACAACTTGTGTGGATTTTTACTGATTGATCAATCGAAATTATTTCATTGATTTGATGGTAGAAATTACTCGAAGTTTATTTGAGAAAAATTTGTCAGAAAATTGATGAGCCAAGATTGGTGCCCTTTAAGGCACTAAGCAATATTAAACTGAAGAGTTTGATCATGGCTCAGATTGAACGCTGGCGGCAGGCTTAACACATGCAAGTCGAGCGGATGAAAGTAGCTTGCTACTGAATTTAGCGGCGGACGGGTGAGTAATACTTAGGAATCTGCCTATTAGTGGGGGACAACATTTCGAAAGGAATGCTAATACCGCATACGCCCTACGGGGGAAAGCAGGGGCTCTTCGGACCTTGCGCTAATAGATGAGCCTAAGTCAGATTAGCTAGTTGGTGGGGTAAAGGCCTACCAAGGCGACGATCTGTAACGGGTCTGAGAGGATGATCCGTCACACTGGGACTGAGACACGGCCCAGACTCCTACGGGAGGCAGCAGTGGGGAATATTGGACAATGGGGGGAACCCTGATCCAGCCATGCCGCGTGTGTGAAGAAGGCCTTTTGGTTGTAAAGCACTTTAAGCGAGGAGGAGGCTCCTATAGATAATACCTATAGAGAGTGGACGTTACTCGCAGAATAAGCACCGGCTAACTCTGTGCCAGCAGCCGCGGTAATACAGAGGGTGCAAGCGTTAATCGGATTTACTGGGCGTAAAGCGTACGTAGGTGGTCTTTTAAGTCGGATGTGAAATCCCTGAGCTTAACTTAGGAATTGCATTCGATACTGGGAGACTAGAGTATGGGAGAGGATGGTAGAATTCCAGGTGTAGCGGTGAAATGCGTAGAGATCTGGAGGAATACCGATGGCGAAGGCAGCCATCTGGCCTAATACTGACACTGAGGTACGAAAGCATGGGGAGCAAACAGGATTAGATACCCTGGTAGTCCATGCCGTAAACGATGTCTACTAGCCGTTGGGGTCTTTGAGACTTTAGTGGCGCAGCTAACGCGATAAGTAGACCGCCTGGGGAGTACGGTCGCAAGACTAAAACTCAAATGAATTGACGGGGGCCCGCACAAGCGGTGGAGCATGTGGTTTAATTCGATGCAACGCGAAGAACCTTACCTGGTCTTGACATAGTAAGAACTTTCCAGAGATGGATTGGTGCCTTCGGGAGCTTACATACAGGTGCTGCATGGCTGTCGTCAGCTCGTGTCGTGAGATGTTGGGTTAAGTCCCGCAACGAGCGCAACCCTTTTCCTTATTTGCCAGCGAGTAATGTCGGGAACTTTAAGGATACTGCCAGTGACAAACTGGAGGAAGGCGGGGACGACGTCAAGTCATCATGGCCCTTACGACCAGGGCTACACACGTGCTACAATGGTCGGTACAAAGGGTTGCTACCTAGCGATAGGATGCTAATCTCAAAAAGCCGATCGTAGTCCGGATTGGAGTCTGCAACTCGACTCCATGAAGTCGGAATCGCTAGTAATCGCGGATCAGAATGCCGCGGTGAATACGTTCCCGGGCCTTGTACACACCGCCCGTCACACCATGGGAATTTGTTGCACCAGAAGTAGGTAGTCTAACCGCAAGGAGGACGCTTACCACGGTGTGGCCGATGACTGGGGTGAAGTCGTAACAAGGTAGCCGTAGGGGAACCTGCGGCTGGATCACCTCCTTAACGAAAGATTGACGATCGGTAAGAATCCACAACAAGTTGTTCTTCATTAAAATATCTGAGGGTCTGTAGCTCAGTTGGTTAGAGCACACGCTTGATAAGCGTGGGGTCGGCAGTTCAAGTCTGCCCAGACCCACCATTCTAACTATACAGTTATAGAAAATCAGATATTTATGATCTTAAGCTGGGGACTTAGCTTAGTTGGTAGAGCGCCTGCTTTGCACGCAGGAGGTCAACGGTTCGACTCCGTTAGTCTCCACCATTTATTCATTGTTATACAATGAACTAAGAAAGAACCAAGATAGTTTATAGAATTTAATGAACGTTGAAGTTTATTAAGTTCTGTGATTTATCACAGTTTGCTACTCGCTGACGAGGCGGTAGTTAATCATTAACAGATTAGAATTTGAGTTGAAATAAATTGTTTAAACTCGTTTGTTTGAATTTATTCAAATGAATGAGCACTAGCGATTAACTGAATCAAGCGTTTTGGTATATGAATTAGATTGAAGCTGTACTGTAGTTAAATCTACAGACAACAAACTGTATGAGAAGGTCGTAAGGCTGACTCTGTTGTTACATCACTTGTAGGGTGTTAACGACTGTTTGGGGTTGTATAGTCAAGTAATTAAGTGCATGTGGTGGATGCCTTGGCAGTCAGAGGCGATGAAAGACGTAATAGCCTGCGATAAGCTTCGGGGAGGCGGCAAATATCCTATGATCCGGAGATTTCTGAATGGGGAAACCCACTTACCATAAGGTAGGTATCGCATGATGAATACATAGTCATGCGAGGCGAACGAGGGGAAGTGAAACATCTCAGTACCCTTAGGAAAAGAAATCAATTGAGATTCCCTTAGTAGCGGCGAGCGAACGGGGATCAGCCCATTAAGTTATGTGTGTTTTAGCGGAAAGCTCTGGGAAGTGCTACCGTAGAGGGTGATAGTCCCGTACACGAAAGGGCACACATAATGATGACGAGTAGGGCGAGGCACGTGAAACCTTGTCTGAATATGGGGGGACCATCCTCCAAGGCTAAATACTCCTGACTGACCGATAGTGAACCAGTACCGTGAGGGAAAGGCGAAAAGAACCCCTGTGAGGGGAGTGAAATAGATCCTGAAACCGCATGCATACAAGCAGTGGGAGCCGGCATTGTGTCCGGTGACTGCGTACCTTTTGTATAATGGGTCAGCGACTTACATTCAGTAGCAAGGTTAACCGCATAGGGGAGCCGTAGAGAAATCGAGTCTTAATAGGGCGTTTAGTTGCTGGGTGTAGACCCGAAACCGGGTGATCTATCCATGAGCAGGTTGAAGGTTGGGTAACACTAACTGGAGGACCGAACCCACTGTCGTTGAAAAGCCAGGGGATGACTTGTGGATAGGGGTGAAAGGCTAATCAAACTCGGTGATAGCTGGTTCTCCCCGAAAGCTATTTAGGTAGCGCCTCGGACGAATACCATTGGGGGTAGAGCACTGTTTCGGCTAGGGGGTCATCCCGACTTACCAAACCGATGCAAACTCCGAATACCAATGAGTACTATCCGGGAGACAGACTGCGGGTGCTAACGTCCGTAGTCAAGAGGAAAACAATCCAGACCGCCAGCTAAGGCCCCAAAATTATAGTTAAGTGGGAAACGATGTGGGAAGGCATAGACAGCTAGGAGGTTGGCTTAGAAGCAGCCATCCTTTAAAGAAAGCGTAATAGCTCACTAGTCGAGTCGGCCTGCGCGGAAGATGTAACGGGGCTAAAACTATATGCCGAAGCTGCGGATGTGCAATTTATTGCACGTGGTAGGGGAGCGTTCTGTAAGCCGATGAAGGTGTATTGAGAAGTATGCTGGAGGTATCAGAAGTGCGAATGCTGACGTGAGTAACGACAATGCGAGTGAAAAACTCGCACGCTGAAAGACCAAGGGTTCCAGTCCAACGTTAATCGGGGCTGGGTGAGTCGACCCCTAAGGCGAGGCCGAGAGGCGTAGTCGATGGGAAATTGGTTAATATTCCAATACTTCTGTGTAATGCGATGAGAGGACGGAGAAGGTTAAGTCAGCCTGGCGTTGGTTGTCCAGGTGAAAGGTTGTAGGCATGTATCTTAGGCAAATCCGGGGTACTCTATGCTGAGGACTGATAGCAAGCTAGTTTACTAGCGAAGTGGCTGATACCATACTTCCAGGAAAAGTCTCTAAGCTTCAGTTACACAGGAATCGTACCCGAAACCGACACAGGTGGTCAGGTCGAGTAGACCAAAGCGCTTGAGAGAACTCTGCTGAAGGAACTAGGCAAAATGGTACCGTAACTTCGGGAGAAGGTACGCTGCTGACGGTGATGGGATTTACTCCCTGAGCGGTCGGCAGCCACAGAAACCAGGCCCCTGCAACTGTTTATTAAAAACATAGCACTCTGCAAACACGAAAGTGGACGTATAGGGTGTGATGCCTGCCCGGTGCTGGAAGGTTAATTGATGGGGTTAGCGTAAGCGAAGCTCTTGATCGAAGCCCCAGTAAACGGCGGCCGTAACTATAACGGTCCTAAGGTAGCGAAATTCCTTGTCGGGTAAGTTCCGACCTGCACGAATGGCATAATGATGGGGGCGCTGTCTCCAGCAGAGACTCAGTGAAATCGAATTCGCCGTGAAGATGCGGTGTACCCGCGGCTAGACGGAAAGACCCCGTGAACCTTTACTGCAGCTTGACATTGAACTTTGATCTTACTTGTGTAGGATAGGTGGGAGGCTTTGAAGTAGCGACGCTAGTTGCTATGGAGCCAATCTTGAAATACCACCCTGGTAATATTGAGGTTCTAACTCTGCTCCATTATCTGGAGCGAGGACCATGTCTGGTGGGTAGTTTGACTGGGGCGGTCTCCTCCTAAAGAGTAACGGAGGAGTACGAAGGTGCGCTCAGCGTGGTCGGAAATCACGCGTAGAGTATAAAGGCAAAAGCGCGCTTAACTGCGAGACCCACAAGTCGAGCAGGTACGAAAGTAGGTCTTAGTGATCCGGTGGTTCTGTATGGAAGGGCCATCGCTCAACGGATAAAAGGTACTCTGGGGATAACAGGCTGATACCGCCCAAGAGTTCATATCGACGGCGGTGTTTGGCACCTCGATGTCGGCTCATCTCATCCTGGGGCTGAAGCAGGTCCCAAGGGTATGGCTGTTCGCCATTTAAAGAGGTACGCGAGCTGGGTTTAGAACGTCGTGAGACAGTTCGGTCCCTATCTACCGTGGGCGTTGGAAATTTGAGAGGATCTGCTCCTAGTACGAGAGGACCAGAGTGGACGAACCTCTGGTGTACCGGTTGTAACGCCAGTTGCATCGCCGGGTAGCTATGTTCGGAAGGGATAACCGCTGAAAGCATCTAAGCGGGAAGCCTACCTCAAGATAAGATTTCCCTAGGACTATATGTCCTCTAAAGAGCCGTTGAAGACTACGACGTTGATAGGTTGGATGTGGAAGTGCGGTGACGCATGAAGCTGACCAATACTAATTGCTCGTGAGGCTTGACTATACAACACCCAAGCAGTTGTATATGCTCGATCGATTCATTACTGTTCGAAAGAACAGAGAAACACTTGATTTAGTTAACGCTAAGACATAAACTTCAACTCAAATGATAACCTGTTAAACATATTTGACCAAGCAACGGCACTGAAAAGATAAGACCAAACGCAAAGTCATAACAGTTTGCTGGCGACAATAGCAAGAGTGAACCACCTGATCCCTTCCCGAACTCAGAAGTGAAACCTCTTTGCGCTGATGGTAGTGTGGGGTTACCCATGTGAGAGTAAGTCATCGCCAGCTTTTAAATTTAAACACCCCCTCCGCTAACGCAGAGGGGGTGTTTTTT
>NZ_JBIMDK010000037.1:0-5283 GCF_048552595.1 Acinetobacter psychrotolerans
AAGTTTAGAGGGGGAATGATGGAGAGTAGTGAGGATAAAACAGTAAGAAAAATGATCAGTACTTTAAGAGATTATGAATGGCTGTATCAATATTCAATCTTTGTGGATGTCAATGATCTTGATATAGAAGATGCTAAATATACAGCTAAGAATTGGTTAATGAAATTTGATGACAAGAGGTTTAGAGATAACCTGAGAAAGGGGAAGGAAAATAAAAATATTGGAATGATGTATGTGATAAGAAAGACTTTACATAAAATTCATCCCTCTAAAAAATCCTTTCAACAGTTTTACATCACAATATTTTCTACTGATGTAATTCATGGAATTGACAATGTTGGATACTATTCTGATCTTAATTTTAATGTTCTAAGCAGAAAGGTAACAGAGAAAAAAATTGAATCTACGTGTTCTGCACTAAAAAATCAGAAGCTACATGACATCAGTTTGCTAGGTGGAAAAAAGAGATACACCATTCTAAATAGATCAAAACTAAAGCTTATTGACGAAGCACCTTAAAAAGGGTGCTTTTTTATTGTCTCTACATGAATGAAATTATTTCTGTAGGGTCGTTATACTCATTCATTCACGTACAAAACTGTCATTAGAACTAATAATTGAGATTAAGCTTTAATGCTTCGAAGTTCTTCTTCTGTTTTCTTACTAATTCCCATATTTTCTGATTGAACAGGAGTATTACATCCAGGGATGACCACATTACCTTTAAGGTTTCTTGTTATGCTTATTAAATGGCTATCTTCGGCTGTTAAGTAAAGAAAACCATGCTTTAAATTGAACTCTTGCTTAAAGGAATTAATCGTACATTTGATGGAAGTAGAAGATTAAAACCATTACTTCCAATATCAAAAAGGTTAAGAAGTTTAAGACAAGTAAGTAGTAAAAGTTAAATGATACATAGGTTAAACATTTATACAATTTCTATAAGTAACTGATTGCAATAGACAATATAAATTATTTGTACATTTTATAGTGATTTTTGCAATGTAAACAAAGACATAGTTAGGCGTAAAATATTGTTTTATAAGGGTACAATTCTTTAATTGAAAGAAAAAAAAATATCAAAATGTCAATATTGATCAAATTAGAAAAGTCTTGCATAGTGGATTAGAACAAAGAAACTTTGTTTTATGTAGCTATTCCGTCTCACCTCTCGCCAAAGTTGAGAGACGGATAGCTGGAGGCATTGCTATGCAATTAAGCGTCGTCAATTAGAGTTAATTATCGTTAACTTTAATTAAGCGTCGTTAGTTTAAATTATTAAACTACATCAGACGGCTGATAGCAAGCAGTGCTCTTTACCCACCTTCATAGTAAAGGAGCACAGCATGAGTACATTTGTATTCTACTTGTTGCAGGTGATTAGCCTTATGGCTGATTTACTGCAAATAGCTGATTTTATTATTCTTTGATATTAATAGACCATCTCATGTAGGTGGTCTTTTTCAATTTAAAAACTTATTTTCACAGGCATCATAAATCGCTGTAACCGCTAGTCGTTCTTGAGTACTTGGCATATATTTTAAAATGCAATCATCAAAAGTCTTTGGTTCTGGTGAACATGCTGTCAACATTGAAGCTGTTGAAATTCCTAGAACAATTTTTATCATTGATATTTTCCTAAATTAACTTCAATTATCAATAGACTATACTCAAAAGAGAATAAAATTAAATGATAAAAATTCTATCAAAAGACTATTAAATTAAATCAAATGATATTATTATCATTGTACTTTAATTTGTATAGTTAAATAATAAATGACAACTAGAATTTATGTCCGTGCTAGTACCAAAGATCAAGATGCTGAAAGAGCATTAGATGATTTGAGAGAGTTTTCTAAATCCATCAAAGGTGATGTGATTGAATATATAGAGAATGAATCAGGTACAAAGTTAGAAAGACCTATTTTAAATCAATTGCTTAATGATTCAGAAGATGGTGATACGTTGCTTGTTGAGAGTGTAGACCGCTTGTCTAGGCTTTCTCAGTCTGACTTTGATGTGTTGAAAGGTCGTATAAAAGAGAAAGGACTAAAGCTAGTTGTTGCTGATCTGCCAACTACACACATGCTTATCAGTTCAACAGATACCATCACAGGCTCTATTCTCAATCTAGTAAACAACATGCTGATAGATTTGTTGGCAACTATGGCAAGGTTAGACAATGACAAACGTCGTGAAAGAATTAAACAAGGTTTAGAAAGATCAGGATATAAGCCAACAGGTAAGAAAGCTGATACAGTTAAACATGATAGAATCAAAGAGTTAGCTAATAAAGGCTTGACCAAAGAAGAAATAGCAAAAGCTGTTAATTGTGGTGTAGCTACTGTTTATAGAGTATTGAAAGGATAAAAATGGTTGACTGTGTTATTGATGGATGGGATACCTTTAAAGGACTTACGCCTTATATCATTGCTATATTTGTTGTTATAGTTTGGCATTTCCAAAAAGGAAAAGAAGTTGTAGCTAATGAATGTAAAGCTTACTGGACAAACCTTACAGAGCTAGAAATTATCTATAATAAACTAGAGCAAAATGCTGACTTTAAAAGTGATAATTTTAAACAGTTTAATAATGACGTTGATAATTGGAAAGCTGTTAACTTACCTAAAATAGATTTGATTAAAAAGTTAACTAATGAGGATTCAAAGTTTATTGAAAGTACTAATAAGCTTGAAGCTATATATAGTTCTGAAAAAACTTTAAGAGGACTTCAAAGATTCCAAGCCAATAATTCAGCATATGAAACAGTTAATCGTACTTTAGTACTAAGAAGTATTAATGAAATTAAAGAGAGTCTATTTCCATACATCAAATATAAGTTTTTCTAAAAATATTACTTTCTAAAGAAAGCTTTAATTCCTCTTTCGAAGCGATTGACTAGAGTGGGAGAGGAATCAGGATTTTCTGTTTTATAGTTAGTTTCAGTTTGTACATTTTGTTGTAAGTCTATGCTTGTACGGTTTTGTTCATTTGTATTGTCAGGCTCACTGTCAGGCTGATTGTTTAAAGGTGTATATCCTAAAGCTAAAGTTAAGTTATCAATCTTATCTTTTAATGCTTCAATCTCTTTATACATACGATCTTCACGAATTTTTGCATCTTGTTTATCTTGTCTAAGTTCTTCAATTAATTGCTTGTACAGCTCGATTGTAGTGTTGTCAGTTTCTGTACTGTCAGCCTTGCTTGTAGGCTTACTGTCAGGCGTACCGTACACCCTTTGCATTTCGCTTAGATCAATTACCTTTCGATTCTTATCATCAATCTCATAGCTAATAGTACCGTTCTTCATACGATCATAAATTGAGGTGCGAGCAATACCATATTTTTTAGATAACTCGGCTACGGTGAATTTAGGCATGGAGAATCAACAGAGGTTAGTAATTGATTATTCAGAATGATAGCTGATTTAAATTGATGAAAGGTAATACGTAAGAGTTCTTTGTAGTTATTAAAGGAAGTATGGTACAAATATTACAGACATGAAAAAGCCCATATTTCCTCGCTCGCCAAAGTTCAGAAATATAGGCTTGAATCTTTAGATCGCATTTACATACAACCTGAAACCAATAATACAGGTTCAAGTGTAAATTGCAAATAAGAGAATTATATAAAAATGCAATTGAGCCTTGCTCTTGATAGCTTTCAAGAGACACTACCTAAAAAACCCTATTGTACAAATGATCTCTCACAAGGATTATTGATACGACCAAAAGAAACGGCAGTAAAGTTCAAGTACTTACAGCCTAATCACCCTTTCTATCAAAATTATTTAATCTTAGACCTAGACTATGAATCCTCATTGATTGAAATTCTTTATTCAATGACAGGTATTCCAATGCCTAACCTTTTGATAGAGAACAAGGACAATGGCAGATCACACATATTCTTTACTCTCAAAACACCAATTTACAAAACAAACGCCAGTAAAATAAAACCAATCATCTATGCTAATGCTGTTTTAAAGCGATTACAGAGCTTATTTAATGCTGATTTAGGATACAGTGGTTTAATAGCAAAAAACCCCATACACGAGCAATGGAGAGCATATACGCTACGTGATAAACCATATTCATTGAATGAGCTTGCTAGTAAGTTAGAAATTGATTGGAAAGAAGCAAATAAACCAATTAAACAAGATGAAGCTATTGGTCTGGGAAGAAACTGTTATGTGTTCCATACAGCACGTTTTTGGGCATACAGGGCGGTAAGAGAGTATAGAGGGAAAACATATAACCAATGGCTACAGACCGTCATTGATCACTGTCTAAAGCTCAATGAGGGCATTACAGAGCCTATGCAATATGGAGAGATCAAAGGCATTGCAAAGTCTATAGCTCGCTACTGTTGGAAGCGTGATGGCTACGCTTACCAAGAATTTATTGATAGACAGCGCCGTAAAGGGTCTATAGGTGGTAAGAAATCTAAGCGATTACCTGTTGATGGTTCAGAAGCTAGCACGAAGCCTTGGGAAGCATTAGGGATTAGTAGAGCAACTTATTATCGCCATCGAAAGCATGAGACTGGATAAGCCTAAATCAGATAATAGCTCCTTTGCTTTGATCTGTTAATGATTGTAATTATGACTTGTTTTGTTGTTGTTTTCTTTCTGGTATCTTTTATCTTCTAATAGTTACTTATATCAATAGCTTATGTTCTAAATGGGTGTGCTAATAATAAGTATTAAATAACATATCAAAATTACTCCTTTTAGTTCTCTCATGGCTTTAAATTATTTAATAACAATAGTTTATTGTCCTTTAAATGCCTTGTTTACCTCAAAATGTTAAGCATGTTGGTATGTTTTGATTCAATATTTTTCAAAATTAAAAATATGAATGATTGATAACCAATAAAGACATAGATATTTCTACGTGAGTGTCGCTTTTCTCTATGGGTGGGGATTCCATTGGTTTGATGCCGATAGTCACAACACCTATAAAAATAAAATTTATGAGAATATTCATCTTGATATTTACCGCACTAATACGGATAATGATTTGTAAATTACTCCTCTTCATATTTTAATGAAATAACTTCTTAAAACTCTTTTAGTTAAAGGCTTTTAGATTATTTTTATTCTAATTATATAGTAGCTATATTAGGGGGGGAATAAGTGTAAGTATAGGATGTATAATCTTAAGTAATTATCTTAAAGAATCAGTCATAAGTTTAGAGGGGGAATGATGGAGAGTAGTGAGGATAAAACAGTAAGAAAAATGATCAGTACTTTAAGAGATTATGAATGGCTGTATCAATATTCAA
>NZ_JBIMDK010000038.1:0-5101 GCF_048552595.1 Acinetobacter psychrotolerans
TATATAACTGGTCATCTAGATCATTTTGATTACTCATAATGACATTCCGCCTCTACCTAGTTTTTGAGATGCCTTGCGGAGTGCTTGCTCGGCTCGTTGTTTATCTAATTCTTGCTGTCGCTTCATTTCCGCTTGGCGTTCCAGTTCTAGACGTTTGGTTTCTTGGTTCTTCTGCCATTGATCAAAACCTTGATCGACACGGCTTAAACCACGCTGTAAAACGCTCTCTTTTTGCTGTTTCTGTTGGTGAAGCTGTTGGCTATTTTGCTGTTTGACGTTGTCATTAAAACGGCTGATTTCAGTGTCTATGCCTTGTCTGCGTAATTGTGTGACTTTGGTGCCTTCATGGATGGTGGCTTGTAGTCCGTTGTTCTGATCGGCATAGCTACGATGGTCTATTTTTTCTCGGTAGCCTGCACGTTCCAATGCTTTATTGGCTAAGTCTGCCCAAGTTTCTCGAATTTGCTTAATATCTTCTTGGGTTGTCCCCATGCCAAGGCTTTTTCGTTTGGCGTTGCTGAGTTCGATATCGGTTTTGGTGGTCAGGGTGAGTTTATTGTCCGTGTCCAATTCGGCTTTTCGGGTGGTAAGCATGATATGGGCGTGATGATTCTTATCATTACCGCCTTTGCTGGGTTCATGGATGGCTAAATCTGCGATCACTCCATAGCGATCAACTAAGGACCTGGCAAAGTCTTTTGCCAAGTCCTTACGTTGATCAGCGTCTAATTCATCAGGTAGGGCAATGACCCATTCTCTAGCGGTTCGGGCATCTTTACGGTTTTCGGTTTTTTCTGCCAAGTTCCAAAGTTCACCACGGTCAATTTCAATATCTAAATTAGACAGAATTTCAGAATGGGCGACACCGTCTTTTCTCGTAAAGTCATGGGTCAGTCCTGTGCGTTCATCTTCTAGTTTTTCCCCTGCACGATATGCAGATGATGCAACCGCAGTTCGCCCCGAACTTCGGTTCACCGTTTTAGTGGAACAATGATAAATTGCCATGCAGTCGCCTTGGGGTGCTTTTGCTTTTGGGGTTAAGGGGATTCCCCTTACGCAAACTTTGACTTGGATGAAATCCAAGTCGTAAGTGCGCATTTCATGAAAAACACGATAGCATATTACCCGCTTGAATTTCAATTCATAGGGTCTTATGCTTGAGTGGTTTTCTATATTCCGAAATTAACCGTTATGACTAAATCTGCTGAAAATATCGAAAAGAAAATTGAAGCCCAGTTAGAGAAGCTGAAACAGTTAAAAGCACAGAAACAGGCTATTGAAGCAAGAGAACGTACCAAAAAGAAAGAACAGGAGCGCAAGGATGATACTAGGCGTAAAATTTTGCTCGGTTCTTACTTGATTAAGAAAATGCAGGCAAATGAAGCCAATAAAGAAAAAATACTCGCTGAACTCAACGAATATTTAACAGAAAATAGAGATCGACAGCTTTTTGATTTGCCCGACATTGAAGCCTAATTTTTCTTAGCTGTTTGGTTATTCTGTTCGGCTTGATACTCGGGAATGAGCGTGTTTAAAACCTTTTGAATATTGTCTTTGTCCTCTATCTGCAAATGATCCCGATAGTAAATTAAGTCCTGTATTTTGCTTTCCATCTGCATTTTTTCGGTGGGTTTGGCATTTTTGGATAGTCGGGATAATAGGAAGATATAACCGCATATATTTTCCCTCGCAATTTCATAATTTACGATGTCGAGGTATTCAACGGTCACATGCTTTAGATCGGTTGATAGGTTATTTAATTTAATCATGGCTGAAATCCTGATTTTTCTAAAATTGGATAAAGCTCTCTGAATTTTTCAGGCTCTAAAAGCATATCAGCGATACGAATAGCAAATTGTTGGTAGCTTTCTGTACCTTGTGAATATTTCCCCATTTCAGGCATTTCTGACATTTTATTCGCAAATAAATGGCGTTGTGCATCGGTCATTTTTATAAAAAAATCAGGCGTGTTTGGATCTCTTTTTGCTTCAACTTTTGGCTGTTGTTTTTGCTTAAATTTGAAAGAAAAACCTGAAATGATCCGTCCTTTTTTATGCTGTTCATACGTTACAGTAATATCAGTATGCTCATTAATTTGTTTAATTGATGGTTCAAGCACACGCTTTTTAAAGTCACTCATGGCGGTGTATTCACTATCAACAAGACCTAATCTGTTTCTAAACTCACTAAGTTCTAGTTGTGGAACTTTTCCAACTTCACGCCAAGCAATCAGCAATTCATAAAGCCTAGTGGCGTATTTACTGGTTAGGTGAGCAACTTGTTTAGCTTCATATTTTGTAAAGTGTTCTTCCAATCGTGTGATTAAAGGCACTACATCAGGAGCAAAAGTAATTTCTAACAATGCTAGGTCATCTACATAAAATATACGGCTTACCCAGCGAGATCGAACAATGCCGACTTTGCCTGTTTTTTTATATTCGGCTGTATAACTAAATTGACGATTAAACAGATTATTTACAGCTTCTCTCAAAGCTTTATATGACGCATCGGCAGATACATTGAATAGCTTGGCGTAGTCACTAGCATGTATTTCCAGTTTACTATCCGCAGTGATTCCTTGTCCCGATTCTCTAGCATTAATGATAGCTAGCATGATCAAACGTTGTTCCGTTAGCTCTAGGTTGTAACTGGCATTTATTAGAGCATTATCTTTCACGACTAAACTATTTTTCATAAGAAGAACTTATTATTATCTAATTAAAGGACAATGTAATCTAATATCTTTTTAAGGTCAATATTTATAATGTCTTTTAATTAAGAGCAAATGTCCGTTTATACAAGAGCAAATGTCCGTTTATACAAGAGCAAATGTCCGTTTATACAAGAGCAAATGTCCGTTTATATAGTCTGTAACACTTACTACACAAGGGTTTCAACCTGTCTAAAAGCATTAAAAGCTTTAAAAATAATTAAAAGCCTTTCGAGAGGGGAGTGCTTAAAACTGCCCTATGTACTCGCTAAAGCTCGTACTCTATTGAAGCTCGTTCCTCGCTTCGTGGGGCAGTTTTTAGTTAATCCTGTTGTGAAATCTAAAAGCAAAAGCATTTGTAATGTATTCGCTTCGCTCATACTTTTTGAAAAGCAAAAGCTCCAAAGTTCGCACCCATTCGGGATGCTCTGTACCTACCGTTTAAAATCGAAAGGGAGCTTGTAATCAGAGAAAAGGCGAGGGCGAAATTTTGATGATGCTCAATCGCTCGTAGACACTCGCTCGGTTCTTATTATCTAGGTTTTAATTATTTACTGGAGCTAACCAAAGTCGTGAAACATTGATCAAATAATAAGCGTGGAACGTGAAAAATCATAAAAAAAGCCCACCTTGGGGAAGATGGGCTATCAACTAGAAACTACAGCATTGATTTCTATAGATAATTATAACGCATTTCGTATAAGGTGTATTATGTTAATTTTAGAAAATCTAAAATAATTATTGATAATTTTTTTTTGAAAATTTAACATACCTTCCGATGGGTATTTTAGGTATGATTACTTATGAACAGTGTGTTACTCGCTTATGTATTACTTGGATTTTCAATAGTTTCCGAAGTGATTGGAAGTAGTTTTTTAGTTAAATCGGAAGGGTTTACAAAACTTTTTCCAAGCGTGATGGTCTTTATTTTTTTTAGCACGGCATTTTATTTATTATCACAAGTTATTAAAACAATCCCTTTAGGTATCGCATACGCTATATGGGCTGGTGTTGGGATTGTTCTAACTGCTGTAGTTAGCTACTTTGTTTTTAAACAGACACTAGATAATCCTGCTTTAATTGGAATTGGTTTTATCGTATCTGGCGTAATAATTATTAATTTATTTTCGCAATCAGCAGGTCATTAAGTGAAAGAAATTCGGCAACAAAAGAAGCAACCAGAGGTTATTCGAAAGCGCATCCTTGAACAGGCAACTATTCTTGTTTCTCAAAAGGGTATTTCTGGTGTTTCTATTCAAAATATTGCTACAGCAGTAGGTATAACAAAAGGGGGGGTATTTCACCATTTCCCGAATAAAAAAAATTTGATAGAAGAAATGTTCAATCAAATAATTCTTGATTTAGATCAAACAGTTGAATACTTGATTAAACGCGATCAAACAGAATATGGTAAATTCACACGAGCTTATATTCATAGTTCTTTTATCCATCAAATAGATGGGGTGGTTTCTGCTTGGTCAGCGTTATCAATGACTATGATCACAGAGCCTACCTTTAATAAAATTTGGATGGAATGGCTAAAAAATAGATTATCTCAACATGCAGAAACGGATAGTCATCCTGATTTAGAGTTACTTCGTTTAGCAGCAGATGGGTTGTGGCTACAAAGTATTACCGGAGTCATTGATGATGAGCAATGTTCAAAATTAGAAGACGATCTGCTTAATCGAACCTATTTAACATAAAATCTCTTATGCGAAATTTCAGCTCGATGCTTTGAAAGATGGCTAAAGCCATGTTTCAAAGTCGGGCAATTTTGCGCTTGCTGTAATTTGATTTGTAATGAGAAAAACCAAGCAAAGTACCGATCAACTAGTATTTTTTAGGGTCGATCTGACACCAGTCATACGTTTTTTCTTTGACACTACTCGGTTCAAACGAGTAGCAATTTTTCCTCATTATTCTCACCAATGTTTCACCATCACTTTCTCGAATTTGTAGCGGATATTTTTTTAGTACAGCCATATCTGCTCTACGTTCATCAATTTCGTCTTTGCTTGGTATGTATAAAAAGATAGCCAAAATGAACACCATCATCACAGCAACAAACGTGCTGGCAAAAATAATGATAAGTTTTAAGTTGAGCCTGTGTGTAGCTTCGTTTAATGCCTGAATACTGTTGTTTAATGCGCCTGTATGCTTCTTATTTGCGTTTTCTAGCGATTTTTCAGCCTTGTCTAGCACTCCGCTAGCGACATGGTTGTAAAACTGCTCTAATCGCTTGTTATCGTCTGCTATGGCCTCTCTATATTCCTTCATGGATGCCAATAAAATATATAACTGGTCATCTAGATCATTTTGATTACTCATAATGACATTCCGCCTCTACCTAGTTTTTGAGATGCCTTGCGGAGTGCTTGCTCGGCTCGT
>NZ_JBIMDK010000039.1:0-4701 GCF_048552595.1 Acinetobacter psychrotolerans
TAAGATTAATCATAGTCCGAGTTTTCATATGAGATAATTAATATTAATTAATTATAATAATCAATATCTTATGTTTTTTTGTTTTAAAAAAATAGTGACGTCACTTTTGATGTGTTGACATTATTTGCTTTTTTTAATACTATTAAATCACAGGATTGTATTACCTGAAGTTATTAATTCATTATAAAAAATTATTTTAATGATGAACGTGTTCTTAAATAATTGATCATATTTAGGATTTCATCATTTTACGATCAAGTTACTAGGAAAAATCAGATCGCAACTGTTTTTTCCTTCTTTACCCACCTGGAGGTGGATAAAGAGTATGACGGCCTAAATTTTCATAGCAGTTCTGCATGATGATTTAGTTTGTTATTCAACCAACGAGGAGATGGAAATGTACATGACATACCAGTGGACACATATCGATATATGTCATGGATTTTTCCGTACTATGAATATGGTTATGCACAATATATCAAAACATTCGGTTCAGCTTTTAGATCTTCTAAATATGAACCCTTCTAGTCTGAAAGACTTAGAAAAAGACAGATTAACAGTTAGATTTTATAAGCCTCTCGTGGATATAGTTAAGTCTGCGGCGGAGGCAAATAAGATGAGTGTTAATCATTACTTGGAGCTTGCTGTATTTGAGAAGTTAAAAGTTGATGCATTGGCTGAAAAGCTAAATACTGATATGGATGACTATTCTTTGTTGCAAAACAAATCTCAAGATCAGCTCGCATATTTAAAACATCTACTAAGCAAAACCCTTCAGGATAATCAAAGACTGAAACAGGCAGTAGATAAATATCGGAGCACTGAACATGGAGATGAGTTCGAATCTTTCGAATTATTCTAATAATTCTCAGCAGTATCCCATCATTAATGATGGGACTGCACCAAAAGCAAAGGCTAAATTTTTAGAAGATTTTCCAACTATTAAGCCTCATAAGTACCAAACGCTATCGAACGTGCAAATATCATCATTTAATGATTTTGCATGCGGTAATACTGGAATTGACACCTTTTTACGCCATGGAGAAGGGTTAAAGTTTCAAGTTGACCGTAATAAGATGGATAGCATGATTATGGCAACTGAAACTCAGGTTTTAGGGTATATGGCATACTCTTTGAAGGAATTAACATTCTCTATTCCAAAGATGTGTAGTCAAAACTTAAAAGAACTAAGTGGATTAAAAGCGGGGGATAAGATTTTCTGTATTCACTATCTGGGAGTAGATGAAAGCTGTAAAAATAAGGGGTTAGCTGAGAGCTTAGTTCTAAAGGCACTGAATTTTTGTATTAAGAAGGCAGCTACGACAGAACCAAGTTTAAAACTGATAGTTTTGCACGCAACAATCGAGGCATGCGGATTTTATGAAAAAATGGGGTTTGATAGGATTGGTGAATTAGATAATGGGCTAATTGAATACGCATACACTGTTAAAGAATAAATTTTAATATATTAATAAATTATGACCTGATGGTACTAAAGTCGGTCTAATAAAAATTAATAATTAGCTTTGTTGAAGAGTTGAGACATGAGATGAGTATCTCACAATGAATAGATGTTCCTCTCAACAAAGCTGATTCAAACAAGTAAATTGAATAGTATTTTACGTAGTTTAATATAATTTAAATAATGTAAATTATACAAAGAGTTATCAACTCTATTTTAAATTATTAATTTATTTGTATTTAATAAGCCCAATTGATTTTAATTGGGCTTTTTCTTTCAAAAGTGACTAACTTCTATTTTGAAAAAATTAATGTTCTCTTATGAGCATTTTGCTTTTGGTTAAATTATTGACAATATTATTATAGAAATGAAAAAAGCTACTTGTAAAACAAGTAGCTTTTCCCATATATTCAGCGGTACGCAGTTATTTGATGCTCTAACATCGAATAACGAAGATCATAAGGTTTGACGACCGTTATGATTTCACACTAAGGCTTGTACCTGAACTCTATTTTCACAAGAAAATGCGATTAGATCAAGACTCAAAATGAAAAGTCTTCGTTAAAGAGAGTTTAAAACCATCAAATAAGTCCCTCAAGGTCGAGTTTTGTCTACTTCTGTGCGCCCGTTTTACGGATAGACACATATAACGTGTGGTAGGAATAAGTGTCACTGGCGTTATATGGCAATAGTCGAAAGGCTAAACCGCTACAGGGGAACTTCACATAAGCGGAGCGTTGGGAGTAGTTACATAGGGCTGTTAAGTTGCATGTTGGGGAAACCCTCGCAGAGATACAGCGTTGTAGCGACAGGGAGCGCGTGGAGAGAGGTGCAAAGCCTTGAGTCCTTGTCTGCATAGTCAGCAAAGCTATGTGCAGATACGACCGATATACGTGGCTCCGAAGCCAAGCTATATACGGAACATCGGCAATACTTAAGGGATGTGTCATTTTTTTAAGTGAACGCCCTTAGGGTGAGTATTGCCGAAACTCTCTCAACCGTTTCCAAAGCCAAAGCACGAAGTGCGACGCTTTGGGGGCGAGTTGAGAAGTTGAGTGCATTTGTTTTTACAAGATCTATGCCAAGTCAATTATTAATTTAATAGAGTCTATAACTTTAAATACCGAACTTAATAAAGAAAGTGAGCAAGGGAAACTCTGCTTGATGCAGATCTGTTTACATGCTACTTTTTTTATTAATAGCCAGCACACACAAAGTCCCCTTTCATCGCTTCGCTTGAAATGTTTCTTTGTGAGACTGGATCAGGGGCTTCACCCCCGATACCCCCGACAACAGCAAAGCTTAAAAATTTTCAATTTTCAATCTTTGCTGTTACCAAGCGAGAGATCCAATGACTGAGAAAGATCAAGTTAAAAGGACTAAAGAAATAAAGATCCGTTTAACAGAACAAGAACATCAAGCATTGTTAAACAGATGTACTAAAGCCAGTTTAGCGACATGGATGCGTGAAATTTGTTTAGGTGAAAAACAGACTAAGCAAAGTAAAGTCATTGAAGTTGATCCAAAGTTACTCAGACAGCTTGCAGGGATTGGAAATAATTTAAATCAGATTGCACGTTTAGTTAATCAACATCAGCACAAGCAAGATTCAACTTTAGACAGAATCACCATTGTTACAGCGTTAGCCAGTATTGAACGTGAATTGCAGAGGTTGAACGATGATCATAAAAATACATAGCCGTGGTGTTGGTTCTGGCAGTGGGCCTGTAGATTATTTATTGGGTAAAGACAGAGATCGTGAAGATGCACGTTTAGACCGTGGCGATCCTGAACAAATGATTCAATTGATTGACAGTACCTACTTTGCCCAAAAATATACTTCTGGTGTTTTATCCTTTGCTGAACGTGATTTAGAGGAATATCAAAAACAACAGATCATGGATAGTTTTGAAAGAACATTGCTCCCTGGTCTTGATAAAGATCAATACAGCGTTCTTTGGGTGCAGCACCAAGATAAAGATCGTTTAGAGCTTAATTTCGTTGTTGCCAACGTGGAACTTCAAAGCGGTAAACGCCTACAGCCTTACTATGATCCAGTCGACCGTCCACGTTTAAACGCATGGAAAGATTTAGTTAATGATCATTACCAGTTGCATGATCCGAATGACCCAATCAATAAGCGTGAGCTATGTACGCCGAACAATCTACCGAAACATAAAGAAGAAGCCTCGAAAGCCATTACTGATGGGCTATTAAAAGTAGCTGAAAACGGAAATATAAAAAGTCGTAGTGATGTGATTAAAACCCTTGAGGGTGCAGGCTTTGAGATAGCGAGATCCACAGCAAAAAGTATCAGTATTAAAGACCCTGATGGCGGTCGAAATATACGATTAAAAGGCAAAATATATGAGCAAGATTTTAGATTTGGCAAAGAGCTTCGAGGAGAAATCGAGCGAGCAAGCGAAGGATACCGAGCAGATCGTAGCAACCGAGTTCAAGAAGCACGAAAAACGCTTGATCGGCTTACTGAACGAAAACGAGAAAGCAATCAGCTCCGCTATCAACGAGCAGAACCAACGCATACGCCCGATTATATTAAAAACATGGATGATCGTATCCATCGGTATAGTGACAGGGATAGCCCTAGCATGGGGTATTTTGATGTACCAAAGCCACAAGATCGGCGAGAACGCAGAATTGATCGCACAGCAACAGGCTACGATTCAGCAGTTGAGAAACGCAGGGGGGAGTTTGATAACAACGAGCTGTTTAGACAGCAAAAACCGCAAGAGATTATGTATTCAGATGAATACTCAAGCAGGGAGTTGGAAAGGTGGCTATCTAGTGCCAATGGGGTATTAATCAATGACAGAACTCGAAAAGCAATTACTCAAAGCGTTAGAGCAAACACAGGCACAACAAAGTTCGAGGGAAGCCGATTTACAGAAGATGTTCGAACATACACGGCAGGACAATCAGAGCGTCAAGGAAGCACTCAAGAGCTTGTTAGAGAGTATCAGCGCAACCGACCAGACTCGAAACGAGAATTTGAACAAATTAGTATTGCATCTAAACAACTTGAGCAATCAGTTACAGAACTTCAAGAGACAAAACGAAGCCTTGACCAAGCAATTACAAGTGCTCGAAATGCAAATGAGCACTTTAAAGAAATAAATGAACCTAAGATTAATCATAGTCCGAGTTTTCATATGAGATAATTAATATTAATTAATTATAATAATCAATATCTTATGTTTTTTTGTTTTAAAAAAATAGTG
>NZ_JBIMDK010000040.1:0-1497 GCF_048552595.1 Acinetobacter psychrotolerans
AGAGATACCCGTCGCGACTCGAGAGCAGAGCGGGCTTCTTTGCTTCCACTCGAGATGAATGCCTGTCTCCCCGGGTGCGTCTGGAATGCAACCCCGAGATCCCTGTCGCCCCTGGAGAGGAACATTGGCTTCTGGACACAAGCCTAGATGAGGTCTATTGGCCCTGCAGTCACTCGAGAGCAATCCCCAGCTTTCCTTCGCAACTCGAATGGAAGATTGGACTTGCCTGGGCCAACACAAGAGGCAGCCTGAATTCCCCGTCGTAACTCGAGAATCCCGCCGTAACTCGAGAAAAACCACGTGGCTCCCCCGTCATCGCAAGATGAAGCCCTTTCCCGCTACAGCGCCTCAGGAGAAGTCCCACGTTAGGAATTGGAGGTCGAAAGGGCACTTGGCACCCTTGATGCGACCCACAAAGTTCCCCGAAATCCCGGTCTCCCTCGAGAGGAACACTGAGGTTTTCCGGCACCCCCTCCTCTGAGCCCTTTCTCCCCTCCTGATCTGGACAGGAGGGTCGACTCCCCTGCTTTGTCTGGAAGGGGTTCCCGACCTTCCGGTCGCACCTCAGGATGAGGCCGGTCTCACGAAAACATTCCAGACGTGGCCTCGTGGGTGGTTCCACATTCCGTAGGACCCCGATTTCCCGGTCCCCTCTTGATAAGAACCCGATGCCCGGACACCTCTCCGAACTCCACCCTGTGAATGAAGTCAACACGAAGGGGCAGTTTTTCCGTGCATCGTTCGGAAAAAACCCCAGGTTCCAAATACAGCTCGACAAGCGGCCTCTCTCCCCGGGGACATCTCGAGAGGCAAGCGGAGTTCCATGCCTCAACCCAAGACGAGGCCTGACTCTCCTGTCCCCAGTCTGCAGGGACCCTGCGATCGGAGTCTGAAATCAGAGGTACCCTGCGGTTCCTGCCTCAACTGGAGATGAGGCCCTCTTCCAATGCACCAAGCCCAGTGGAGTCCCGAGAGGCCCCTCCCACCTCCAGTTTCCCTGGCTTCTCAGAGCCACCATGAGAAGCCCCCTGAGGTCACCTGCACAAGTCGAGGGAACCCAGGGTTTCCTGCCTCAACCCGGGAAAGACCTCGAGAGACCTTCTTCAACACGTCTCGAGGCCAGATTCCCCTACCATGGCTCGGGAGCAATGACGCGCTCCCCCTCGCCACTCGCATGGAGACCCGACTTCCCTGGCGCCCCACGAGAGGCTCACTGACCTCGCCGTCGTACCTCGTGAGAAACCGCACACTGGGGCCGCCGCTCGAGAACAACCCCGAGATTCCCCCGTCATCGAGAGATGAGGGCCTTCGTCTCCTGCATGGCCTAGAGACCAATCTCGCGACCTCTCTCCAAACGCCTCAGGAGGCTTGACTCCCTTGAGTCCACCCAGTGAGCTCCCAGAGATACCCGTCGCGACTCGAGAGCAGAGCGGGCTTCTTTGCTTCCACTCGAGATGAATGCCTGTCTCCCCGGGTGCGTCTGGAATGCAACCCCGA
>NZ_JBIMDK010000041.1:0-1482 GCF_048552595.1 Acinetobacter psychrotolerans
TGTTAGAACCCATTTAAAGTGTCTATATTCTCACCAATAAAAATGTCTGGTTTATGATGGTTTTTATCACCATGGACTGGATATAAAATATAGATGCTGATCACTATGTCTGATAAAGAAATTCAACGTCTTGCAGTTCTGCAAGACGTTCGAGATCATCGTATTACCCAAGTCCGTGCTGCTGAAATCCTGAATCTTTCCACCCGTCAAATTACCCGGTTATTGCAGAAGCTCAATCAAGATGGTGTTTCAGGCATGACGCATGCCAGTCGTGGTCAACCGGGCCATCATCGCCATGACGATTTATTAAAATCGCAATGTCTTTCCATTATTTCTGAACATCTGCTGGGCTTTGGACCTACCTTGGCGCATGAGAAGCTCAGCAGCATGTTTGACCTGAATATCCCGGTAGAAACGGTTCGGCGCTGGATGACTGCAAATGACCTTTGGATTCCGCGATCCAAACGTCTAAAACGCCCATACCAGCCACGCTATAACCGTGATTGCTTCGGTGAACTGATCCAGATTGATGGCTCATATCATGACTGGTTTGAAGGAAGAGCCACCAAATGCTGTTTGCTGGTTTATATCGATGATGCTACCGGCAAGCTGTTGCATCTACGCTTTTGTGAGGCTGAAACGACCTTTGACTATATGCTTTCAACCCGAGCCTACATTGAGCAATACGGCAAGCCCTTGGCCTTTTATAGCGATAAACACTCGGTATTTAGAGTCAACCAGAAATCCAGGCAAGACAGCCAGATCACGCAATTTGGGCGGATTCTGAATGAGTTAAACATTGATATTATCTTCGCCAATTCACCCCAGGCCAAAGGTCGCGTAGAGCGAGCGAATAGAACCCTTCAGGACCGTTTGATCAAGGAGATGCGCCTGGAAGGCATCTGTTCGATTGCAGAAGCAAATGCCTGGTTGCCCTGCTTTATTGAGCAGTTCAATCAGAAGTTCGCCAAATGTGCGCGAAACTCAAAGAACCTGCATCGACCATTAACCGAATCTGATCTTGAACTGGATGATATTTTTACCTGGCAGGAACCGCGTAAGGTCACCAAGAATCTGACCCTGACCTATGACAAATGTATTTATCTGCTTGAACCGACAGAGCTGAATCATAAGCTTGTTGGGCAATATATTTCATTTCTGGAGTACCCGGATGGGACTGTGGCCCTCATGCACGAGGGACGAAAGCTCAACTACAGCATTTTCAATAAATTAGCTGGGCTACAGCAGAATGAGATCGTTGAGAATAAACGGTTAGGTACAGTTCTGGCACATATTCAGCAACAGCATGAAGAGTTGGAAAAACAGAATAAACGTTCCCGTCTCAAGAAAAGTATGCCGAGTCGTAAAGCTCAGAAAGCTGTTATTGAACAAAGAAAGTTAAATCCTGTGCTTGACTCTTGTGGTTAAAAACAGGACATTTTAAATGGTTTATCGCATAGACATTTTAATTGGTGAATAACA
>NZ_JBIMDK010000042.1:0-1246 GCF_048552595.1 Acinetobacter psychrotolerans
TTGACGTTGCTGATCGTTGTGCCTGCAGCGTTAATGCCTGCTTTGGTGATGCTTGGGCCACCTGTTACGGTTAAGCCGTCTGTGTTGAGAAGGCTGTCACCTGCTGTCACGCTCGTTACAACAAGGTTTGGATTCAATTTAACTTGTACGCCAGCAGCTGTTGCAGCTGTGGTGATGTTGCTATCACCCGTAATTGCGACAGCATCTCCTAACTTTTTAATACCAGTCGTTCCACCATCACCATTAAAAGTTAAACCTTTGGTATCTACCGCAGTTTTAGCATCAACACCTGCTTTGATATCAGTTTTGGTTGTCGCGGATAGATCCAATGCATAGTCAGTATTACCATTGGCATCCTTCGCACCCTTCGTCGCAGAAAGTGCACTTGAGGTCGATACGCTTGCTGAATCAGCATTTACTGTATAGGTATCGTTTTTAGTCGTTGCATCCGTTGTTTTAGTAACAGTGGTATTTTCACCTTGCGCTACTATTGTTTTTGCCGCTGCTGCTGCTGCTTGCACATCACCAATATTCGCTGCATTTGTAGCTGTCGTGCCACCACTTGCTACGTTGTTAATAGCCTGTCCATTTGCATCAAAACCATTCGCTTTTACTTGTCCTGCAAATGTAGGTGCATCAACCACATTATATTTATAAGTGTTTGTCGCTGAATCATAAACAGCTGTAGTATTTGTGCCATTTGCAAAATTAACAGTTTCGCCAAGTCCAACTTTATCTGCTGGTGTTGTACCATTTACAGTAAAGTTCAAGCCTTTTTGTGCTTCCGTTAGGGCACTATTTGCTGTCGTTTGTGCTGCTACCGCTTTGCCATCTGCTGTCGCAGCATTCGCTAAGGCATTATTCGCTGTCGTTTGCGCTGCTACCGCTTTACCATCTGCTGTCGCAGCATTTGCTAGGGCATTATTCGCTGTCGTTTGTGCCGTACTTACATTTGTATTGGTTGTAAATAACTGACCACCATTGACTGCTTCTTTTGATCCCGATGCTACTGTCCCATCCAAAAGACCTGTAATTTTTTGGTTATTTAATGCAGCACCACCATTCAAATTACTGATACCTGTAACAGTCTGCGTACCTGTAACAGTACTGTTGCCATTTACTTGCAAACCTGCAGATGTCACTGTTCCTGCAAATGTAGGTGCGTCAACTACATTATATTTATAAGTATTTGTCGCTGAATCATAAACAGCTGTAGTATTTGTGCCATTTGCAAAGTTAACAGTTT
>NZ_JBIMDK010000043.1:0-1200 GCF_048552595.1 Acinetobacter psychrotolerans
ACACCCCAGTTGCGTTGGATCCATTGGCAAATGATACCGATGCAGATGGCAATCCATTGACCATCACAGCGATCAATGGCGTGACCTTGACCCCGGGTACTGCACAACAAATTGGCACGCCGAATGGTGTGGTGAACATTGATGCACAGGGCAACATCACGTTTACCCCGAACACGGGCTTTAGCGGTCAAGAAACCTTTAGCTACACCATTAGTGATGGACAAGGCGGCACCTCGACTGCGAACCAGATTGTGAACATTGCACCAACCCCCAACACGCCACCTGTTGCACTGGATGACAGTTACAACACGGCATTCAACACCCCAGTTGCGTTGGATCCATTGGCAAATGATACCGATGCAGATGGCAATCCATTGACCATCACAGCGATCAATGGCGTGACCTTGACCCCGGGCACCGCACAACAAATCAACACCCCGAACGGTATCGTGAACATTGATGCCCAAGGCACCATTACCTTTACCCCGAACACGGGCTTTACCGGTCAAGAAACCTTTAGCTACACCATTAGTGATGGCCAAGGCGGCACCTCGACTGCGACTGGAACCATCAACGTTTCATCAGCACCAAACACATCACCTGTTGCAAGCGATGACACGTACAACACCGCATTCAACACGCCAGTGACCTTAAATCCATTGGCAAATGATACCGATGCAGATGGCAACCCATTGACCATCACGGCAATCAATGGCGTGACCTTGACCCCGGGCACCGCCCAACAAATCAACACCCCGAACGGTATCGTGAACATTGATGCCCAAGGCACCATTACCTTTACCCCGAACACGGGCTTTACCGGTCAAGAAACCTTCAACTACAGCATCAGCGATGGCCAAGGCGGCACCTCGACTGCGACTGGAACCATCAACGTTTCATCAGCACCAAACACATCACCTGTTGCAAGCGATGACACGTACAACACCGCATTCAACACGCCAGTGACCTTAAATCCATTGGCAAATGATACCGATGCAGATGGCAATCCATTGACCATCACGGCAATCAATGGCGTGACCTTGACCCCGGGCACCGCCCAACAAATCAACACCCCGAACGGTATCGTGAACATTGATGCCCAAGGCACCATTACCTTTACCCCGAACACGGGCTTTACCGGTCAAGAAACCTTTAGCTACACCATTAGTGATGGACAAGGCGGCACCTCGACTGCGACTG
>NZ_JBIMDK010000044.1:0-1126 GCF_048552595.1 Acinetobacter psychrotolerans
AGTTCGACGAACCCATTGGGCAGCGAATTGGCGATCCTAGGCGACAGCAACATCACCACGACGGTTGAACAAGGCAAAGCGACGATCACCCTGAATAAAGCACTCAATGTGGACAGCGTGACAGCAGGTAACAGCCTTCTCAACACAGACGGCTTAACCGTAACAGGTGGCCCAAGCATCACCAAAGCAGGCATTAACGCTGCAGGCACAACGATCAGCAACGTCAAAGATGGCGTAGCGGGCAAAGATGCGGTCAACAAAGACCAATTGGATGCACTTGAAGCATCGTCAGGCGCGAACACAGAAGCCTTAGGCAACAGCACAGCCACCAACTTGGGTGGAGGTTCAACGTATGACGCTGCTACAGGTACGATCAGTGCACCGAGCTACACAGTACAAAGCAATCCAAACGATGCCAGCACAATCACAACAGTCAACAACGTCGGTGATGCGATCAGCAGCTTAAACACTGCGGTGACCACACCACTGACCTTTAAAGACGCGACTAGCGGCAGTTCGACGAACCCATTGGGCAGCGAATTGGCGATCCTAGGCGACAGCAACATCACCACGACGGTTGAACAAGGCAAAGCGACGATCACCCTGAATAAAGCACTCAATGTGGACAGCGTGACAGCAGGTAACAGCCTTCTCAACACAGACGGCTTAACCGTAACAGGTGGCCCAAGCATCACCAAAGCAGGCATTAACGCTGCAGGCACAACGATCAGCAACGTCAAAGATGGCGTAGCGGGCAAAGATGCGGTCAACAAAGACCAATTGGATGCACTTGAAGCATCGTCAGGCGCGAACACAGATGCTTTAGGCAACAGCACAGCCACTAACTTGGGTGGAGGTTCAACGTATGACGCTGCTACAGGTACGATCAGTGCACCGAGCTACACAGTACAAAGCAATCCAAACGATGCCAGCACAATCACAACAGTCAACAACGTCGGTGATGCGATCAGCAGCTTAAACACTGCGGTGACCACACCACTGACCTTTAAAGACGCGGCTAGCGGTAGTTCGACGAACCCATTGGGCAGCGAATTGGCGATCCTAGGCGACAGCAACATCACCACGACGGTTGAACAAGGCAAAGCGACGATCACCCTGAATAAAG
>NZ_JBIMDK010000045.1:0-1087 GCF_048552595.1 Acinetobacter psychrotolerans
GGCAGAGTAAAACTTGAAGTGCGACATAAACCACCTAATTAATTTAAAGGGTTTATGGAGTATATAAAATTGTCATACCATCATCTTAACTTTGAAGATCGTACTGCATTAATGCTTGAGTCAAGAAAAGAAGGCTTTTCAGCCAGAAAATTTGCTGAACTCATTAAAAGACATCCTAGTACGATCTATCGTGAGCTTAAAAGAAATAGCATCAATGACGTTTATCAAGCTCGATATGCTTCTGATAACACCTTCGCTAGACGTAGACGTGGTCACAGAAAACTCAAAATCGATTCAATCCTCTGGAAATTTATTGTTGAAGCGATCCGTTGTTTATGGTCTCCTCAGCAAATAGCAAAGCGTTTAAAGACATTTCCTGATTTGGATCAAACAATGAATGTAAGCCATACAACGATTTATTCAACGATACGCGCATTACCAAAGGGTGAGTTGAAAAAAGACTTATTATCCTGTCTGCGTCATGAAAATAAAAAGCGAAAAGCTAACGGTGAACCTAAAAAAGATTCTATATTACAGGATATTAAAACTATTCATGAGCGCCCAGCCGAAGTTCAAGAAAGAAAAATACCGGGTCATTGGGAAGCTGATTTAATTAAAGGTAAAGACAATAAAAGTTCGATAGCAACACTTATTGAACGAAATACACGGCTCTGTATCTTGGCAACATTACCTGATGCAAAGGCAGAATCAGTGCGCAAGGCTTTAACTGAAGCTCTGAAATATTTACCTGCAGAACTGCGTAAAACGTTGACCTATGACCGTGGACGCGAGATGGCAGAACATAAAATACTTGAAGAAGATTTAGGCATAGATGTATATTTCTGTGACCCACATTCACCCTGGCAAAAAGGCACATGCGAAAATATGAATGGTTTAATTAGGCAATATTTACCTAAAGGGATTGATTTAAATCAGGCAGATCAGCATTATTTAAATCAAGTTGCCATGTCACTGAATACTCGTCCTAGAAAAGCGTTAGATTGGCTTACACCATTAGAGAAATTTGCTCAGCTTGTTGATTATCATAAGACTTTTCAAACTGTCGCACCTCATGTTTGAATTCGCC
>NZ_JBIMDK010000046.1:0-906 GCF_048552595.1 Acinetobacter psychrotolerans
TTTGGACTGAGCCTGCGCCTTCTTCTGTTTCAAGTGCGTCAGCTTGCCAGCGTTGGATGTGAACTGCGGTGGGTTGAATGCTACGCTGACCGATAAAATTGGTGATTGAATCAGTTTGTTCAACAGCCGAGCTACGATGAAAGCGAATACTGCGTCGATCTAAGGCTTTGTATTGTGCATTATCATCGATCAGGCGTAGTTTTTGCGCTTGGATTTGTTCACTTGAACTGGATACTTTGAACTGTGCTTCATCAATCAGCCAGTTAATGCCTTCAGAAGCCATAAGCCTTTGAATAAATTCACTATCAAGTTCATTCTGTTGCATAATGAATGGGCGTACATCGTATTCTTTGGTCAGTCCGCTTTTATCGAAAGTCAGGCTTGAAGCGAACAATGGACTTTTTTGTTGCCATTCAGAAAAGATGATTTGTATGACATCGACAACTGATTTATTCATGAAAACACGGGAATTTCTACGGTGCTTCCATAATGCAGTTGGGTCTTCAACGGTGAGACGATAAATGGTGAGTGAACCATCACTTGCGCCAATATCCGCTTTGGTCACAATACCTGAAATTCGATTGAGTTCTGATTTATCGTTGACTATATCAATTGCGACTTGAGAACCAATAAACTGCTTTAAAGGAATGTTTGCTGAGGTTGAAAGGCAAATCAATTGTAAATTTACACCTGAATTTAGTTCATGCGTCCCATCAATGCGCTGAAGGAATACTTGATCATTCAATGAGCTATTGCTGAACTGAACATGTATGGCACGCTTTTGTGCAGTAAGCCCAAGTTGCTCTAATGCATTGTAAATATTATTAGACATTCTATATATATTTATTAGTAATTATTAACTATTCTACAAAATTAATGCCTTCCTCGTCTATATTGATTTAAATT
>NZ_JBIMDK010000047.1:0-641 GCF_048552595.1 Acinetobacter psychrotolerans
CGTGGATGTAAACCCATTGATAAAGCCATTGTGTTAAACGGTAATACATTTTTAAACAATGACTCAGATGTCAGTGTGCAACCATCTGGTGCACGATGGATGAAATTGAAGAAGTTAAATGGATTAGGACCATCGAAACCGCCTGCTATACCAATCCACGTTAAGTTTAATGGACCTGTATAAATACCCTTGCGAACTAAGCGTTCTACAGTTTCTAAAGCATGTATGCCCGTGAGTTGAAAATGCGGTTGGATACCTGAAGCTTGCAAACGACGTAGATGTTCTTCTACCCAACCTGGACCAGCCGGTACGGTCATTTCACGGTAAGCCGCGAAGGTACCTGGTTCACCTAACGTTGTTCCTTCCAGATATTCTGGTGGAATAACTTCTGTGATATTCATTTGCGTGGTGTTAATGGCGATAGTGACCTGATCTGGTTTTGGCGTCAAATCAGCCAACATATGGCGAGCTTCATCACTGAGCCATAACGCAGCTTCACCTTCACTTTCTGGTGCAAAAGAAATCGATCCACCCACCTGAATGATCATGTCAGGTACAGCTTTACGCACGCCTGCAATTAGCTCATTAAACTTAGATAAACGCTTTGAACCTTTGCCATCTAATTCACGCACATGCAAATG
>NZ_JBIMDK010000048.1:0-505 GCF_048552595.1 Acinetobacter psychrotolerans
CGTCTTGGTTATTGGTTTTTATTTGGGTTTGTTGCCAATTACTTTGTTGTAGCAGAACTGTGACTTGATCAGTTAAGTCTTTCGGAAGATTATTTTGGTTGTAGAAATACTTTGATGTTATTAGGAATTCTTTATCTGAGCCATCGTGCTCATCTATCTCTGGGTGTTCATTCAATTCAAACCAGTAACCGACTTGTACATCTCGTACTGTAGAAGTTGCCGTAAATTGTTTGGCTTGTGAATCGTAGTAGTTGCTTAGGTTTTCATTAAATTTTTCAATTTGGCTGTTGCCTGATTTGGTTGCGCCATCTTCACCGTTGAGGTCTTGTATCCATGCAGGACTGAAATGCCATGCTTGTTCTAAGCCAAGACTGGCATTGTCTTGATTGTCACTATGGCTATGTTTGTTTTGGACTGAGCCTGCGCCTTCTTCTGTTTCAAGTGCGTCAGCTTGCCAGCGTTGGATGTGAACTGCGGTGGGTTGAATGCTACGCTGACCGATAAA
>NZ_JBIMDK010000049.1:0-485 GCF_048552595.1 Acinetobacter psychrotolerans
GGATGACGTTGTGCTTCATGAATACGACCCACCACAAATGGTCGGTCAATATTGCCATCAAAGAAGTCAATAACGACAATCTCACCAATACGGGGTAGGAATCTCACACCATAGCCTTCGCCCGCCCATGGCGTCAGGACATCAACCCAAGCGGAGTCGGTATCGTTGTCATTCGAGCCTGCACCACCGTCATGAGTGTTGTCTTCGTTCCGTGTGAAAAGAAAGCGAACCTTGATACGCCCCCACTCATCGACATGAATTTCTTCACCGCTATTACCTACGACTTTGGCACGCATTGGATATGCTGTTGGTCTTTGGGTGAGAGGATTATATTCAGGTACGGTGGTGATGTTACGTCGTTGTAATACCAGATTGTTGGCTTGGCGTTCGTCTTGGTTATTGGTTTTTATTTGGGTTTGTTGCCAATTACTTTGTTGTAGCAGAACTGTGACTTGATCAGTTAAGTCTTTCGGAAGATTATTTTG
>NZ_JBIMDK010000050.1:0-437 GCF_048552595.1 Acinetobacter psychrotolerans
GATAGGTCACCGTCACTACAGCACCGATTTCATCCGATGTACCGCTGATTGGTGTGCTGCTGTCTGCTTCGATTGGATTGATGTCCAAGCTCGGCGCTGTTGTATCCACAATCACTTGAATCGGATCACTTGGAACACTGGTATTACCCGCTGGATCTGTGATCGTATAAGTAATGTCGTGTGGACCTTCAGTTAATGGATTAACTGGCGTCAATGTACCTGTCGTTGGATCATACGTTGATGGAACTTCTACACCATCGACAATCAACTTCGGCGTTTCACCTGGTGCCACTGGACCAATGACAATTCCTGGTGTGGTGTCATCTGTTTGTGTACCACTTGGGAATGTACCTTGATCAGTACCTTGATTATCTACAAAGTCTGTTGGTGCAGTTGGTTTAGTTGGCGCAGTTGTATCCACAATCACTTTGATTGGA
>NZ_JBIMDK010000051.1:0-390 GCF_048552595.1 Acinetobacter psychrotolerans
GCAAATGTAGGTGCGTCAACTACATTATATTTATAAGTATTTGTCGCTGAATCATAAACAGCTGTAGTATTTGTGCCATTTGCAAAGTTAACAGTTTCGCCAAGTCCAACTTTATCTGCTGGCGTTGTACCATTTACAGTAAAGTTCAAGCCTTTTTGTGCTTCCGTTAGGGCACTATTTGCTGTCGTTTGTGCTGCTACCGCTTTGCCATCTGCTGTTGCAGCATTCGCTAGGGCATTATTCGCTGTCGTTTGTGCTGCTACCGCTTTACCATCTGCTGTCGCAGCATTCGTTAGGGCATTATTCGCTGTCGTTTGTGCCGTACTTACATTTGTATTGGTTGTAAATAACTGACCACCATTGACTGCTTCTTTTGATCCCGATGCTACT
>NZ_JBIMDK010000052.1:0-339 GCF_048552595.1 Acinetobacter psychrotolerans
ATCGTGCACCAGATGGTTGCACACTGACATCTGAGTCATTGTTTAAAAATGTATTACCGTTTAACACAATGGCTTTATCAATGGGTTTACATCCACGTGTTGGTAATGAAGATACGATTATCGATCATCAAGGTAAGCGTTTCTCATCTGTAGAGCAGGTTAAACAAACGGTTCGAATTGCTCGTGAATTGGGTCGTGAAATTGCAACGGGTAAAGAAGCACGTGAGATTTATCGCATCGGTGTGCAGTACGACAGTATTGATGAAACATTACGTGAAAATGGCATGACGCCAAACCGTAAACACGGACAAAAAGGTATTCCATTACGTAAGTAAAATG
>NZ_JBIMDK010000053.1:0-319 GCF_048552595.1 Acinetobacter psychrotolerans
TGTTGTAGTTACCATTGCTCAATGTGCCATCAACAGTGAGTGTGTGATTACCTGCATTGGTCGTATTGCTAATACCAAAACTGTTGTTTAATCCTGTCAGTACAGAGGCAGTTTCTCCATTCACCAAGCCTGAGACACTGAAGTTCGGATTAACTTGGTTTGTATCACCATAAATAGATGAGCCACTATTCGCGGTTACAGTAATGTCTTTTTTACCCACCCCCCATGTGCCATCAGTACGTTGCGTGATGTTGTAGTTACCATTGCTCAATGTGCCATCAACAGTGAGTGTGTGATTACCTGCATTGGTCGTATTGCT
>NZ_JBIMDK010000054.1:0-318 GCF_048552595.1 Acinetobacter psychrotolerans
CCCTATATCAATGCTCATCGTGATAAAACATTTGTTTTGATGGTTGGTGGTGAAGCCGTTCAAGATCAAAATTTTCAGCATATTATTCATGATATTGCACTTCTCCACTCGCTGGGTCTCCGCTTGATTCTCGTGCATGGCGCGCGCCCGCAAATCAATGACAATTTAAAAGAAAAAAATATTCAAAGCCCTATTCATATTAATCGTCGTGTGACCACACGTGAATCATTACCCTGCGTTATGAATGCTGTCGGCTCGAGTCGTTTACAGATCGAAGCATTATTGTCGATGGGGCTTGCCAATTCGCCAATGTTCGGC
>NZ_JBIMDK010000055.1:0-314 GCF_048552595.1 Acinetobacter psychrotolerans
CCTTCTACTGTTATTTGAATCTCAATCTTTTCAGCTTCAATTTTGCGTAATGCAAAGCGGGTAAAACCAATTTGGATCAAAATAGGGTCGCCACCAAAGATACCTTTGGTGATCACTTGCACATATGTACCAGGTACAAACCCCAATGTTTCCAAACGACTCGCTACTAAATCTAGCTGATTGACATTATTTTCAGAGGTACGATTGACCTTGCAAATAATGGCAGTTTGCGTCACTTTCAAGTCAGACAAACGCACTGAAACTAACCCTAAAATTAATTCGATAATGATTTTATTATACATACAAATGAGAAT
>NZ_JBIMDK010000056.1:0-299 GCF_048552595.1 Acinetobacter psychrotolerans
GATCTATCGTGAGCTTAAAAGAAATAGCATCAATGACGTTTATCAAGCTCGAAATGCTTCTGATAACACCTTCGCTAGACGTAGACGTGGTCACAGAAAACTCAAAATAGATTCAATCCTCTGGAAATTTATTGTTGAAGCGATCCGTTGTTTATGGTCTCCTCAGCAAATAGCAAAGCGTTTAAAGACATTTCCTGATTTGGATCAAACAATGACTGTAAGCCATACAACGATTTATTCAACGATACGCGCATTACCAAAGGGTGAGTTGAAAAAAGACTTATTATCCTGTCTGCGTC
>NZ_JBIMDK010000057.1:0-296 GCF_048552595.1 Acinetobacter psychrotolerans
GCGTACAGCAATGACGGAATTTTATGTAGAGCATTGGCAACAGTTACGTACTGTTGAAGGTGCTTCGCAACGTGTGCAAGAAGATACGATGCGTTTTGCAACCATTATGGAAGACTTAGGTGTAGAGTTTATTAAAGCCAGTTTAGTGTTAATTGCTTTTTTACCATTGTTATTTTCCTTGTCAGAAAAAGTTCCAATGTTACCTATTGTTGGTGAAGTCAAATATTCTTTGGTTTGGGCAGCCATTGGTTGGGCACTGTTTGGAACTTTTTTATTGATGGTCGTTGGTGTAAAGC
>NZ_JBIMDK010000058.1:0-291 GCF_048552595.1 Acinetobacter psychrotolerans
GCAACCCATTGACCATCACAGCGATCAATGGCGTGACCTTGACCCCGGGCACCGCCCAACAAATCAACACCCCGAACGGTATCGTGAACATTGATGCCCAAGGCACCATTACTTTCACCCCGAACACAGGCTTTAGCGGTCAAGAGACCTTTAACTACAGCATCAGCGATGGCCAAGGTGGTACTTCAAGCGCAACACTGACCATCACCATCAACGGCACGGATGATCTGCCAGTTGCGGTGGCGGATGTGAACAGCATCAACGAAGACGCGGTGAGCGTGAGCGGCAATG
>NZ_JBIMDK010000059.1:0-291 GCF_048552595.1 Acinetobacter psychrotolerans
TCCCTCTCCTTAAAAAGGGGAGAGTTAGGGAGAGGATTTTTTGAGACATCCCCTCACCCTAACCTTCTCCCTGAGCCATATTTGGCGCAAGAGAAGGAGCGACCAATATTGGTGTTATAGTATGCTTAATTGTAAATAGTTGGTTTTTTTAACTTACTCAAAAGCTCTATTCATCTGCTTTCGCATTCAAAATTTATTCTTTTACAAATAAATCCACCATCAATTCATAATCAGAATCTGCATAGCGATATTGTGAAAAATCAGTCACACCCGAATCTTTCAGAATATCTT
>NZ_JBIMDK010000060.1:0-289 GCF_048552595.1 Acinetobacter psychrotolerans
GTGGTGTAGAAGCTGGCGCAAGCATTGAGTACAGCACAGATGGTGGTTTAACTTGGACTCCGACGGCATTAACCAATGGCGGCTTTACGCTTACATCTGGTGCTTATTCGAATGTACAAGTACGACAAATAGATGTTGCAGGAAATACCAGTCCAGCTGCAATCTTAGGGCCAATCACAGTAGATACCACGTTACCAAGTGTGCCAACAGCAGTGTTAAATGCGGATACAGGTATTAGCGCTACAGATGGTATTACTAAAGATGGCAAGATCAATGTGAGTGGTGTAGA
>NZ_JBIMDK010000061.1:0-285 GCF_048552595.1 Acinetobacter psychrotolerans
GCTATCATGCACTACTCACTTGGCTGATCATGCAATGATCATGTAGCTACCATGTACAGGTCACGTGAATGATCATACACCCATCAGGTGACTGATCATGCACTGATCACGTGGCTATCATGCACTGATCACGAGACTGATCATGCACTGATCACGTCTATATCATGCACTGATCACATGACTGCCCATGCACTGATCACGTGGATGATCATACACTAATCATGTGACAGATCATGCACTGATCACGTGGCTGATCATGCACTGATACCGTGACTGAGCATGGAC
>NZ_JBIMDK010000062.1:0-283 GCF_048552595.1 Acinetobacter psychrotolerans
TATCTGTATTTTTTAACATTTCCTTTATTGGATTGTTCACCTCCCTTTCACTCTTAGACTTCCAATAATTCCCTTTCTCCGGTACTGAAAGCTCTTGAATTTGTTTATCTGTAAGTATACGACTGATCACTCCTTCTGCGAGTTTTTCAATTAATTGCTCCCTTACATCTAAGCTAAATTCACCTAAAATATGGCTTTCATTATCTTCGTCTTGTATAATTCCTTGATCATTATCTACATCACGATTCATCTCTCAATACCACTTTTTTGCTTATGTATATTC
>NZ_JBIMDK010000063.1:0-282 GCF_048552595.1 Acinetobacter psychrotolerans
GTATTTATGAACTTGAAAAATTAAATGAATCTGCCAAAGAACATTTTTTATATCAAGGAATTACATTTGCAGTTTATGGCGAAAAAGCAGGTATTGAACGTACTATTCCTTTTGATTTGATTCCGCGTGTAATTGCCAAACAACAATGGAATAAAATTTCGTTGGGTTGCATGCAGAGGATTAAAGCTTTAACTCTATTTTTAGCGGATATTTATCATAAGCAAAATATTTTAAAAGATGGCTTGATTCCAGAAATTCAAGTGTTATCACATGAAGCATATC
>NZ_JBIMDK010000064.1:0-279 GCF_048552595.1 Acinetobacter psychrotolerans
GGATAATCAAAGACTGAAACTGGCAGTAGATAAATATCGGAGCACTGAACATGGAGATGAGTTCGAATCTTTCGAAGTATTCTAATAAGTCTCAGCAGTATCCCATCATTAATGATGGGACTGCACCAAAAGCAAAGGCTAAATTTTTAGAAGATTTTCCAACTATTAAGCCTCATAAGTACCAAACGCTATCGAACGTGCAAATATCATCCTTTAATGATTTTGCATGCGGTAATACTGGAATTGACACCTTTTTACGCCATGGAGAAGGGTTAAAGT
>NZ_JBIMDK010000065.1:0-270 GCF_048552595.1 Acinetobacter psychrotolerans
ACCATGCACTGATCATGTGGCTGATCATACACTGCTCACGTAACTGATCATGCACTGATCACGTGGCTATCATGCACTGAATACGTGGCTGAACATGCACTGTTCACGTGGCTGATCACACACCTGTCACGTGACATAACATGCACTGATCACGTGGCACTCATGCACTGATCAAGTGGCTGATCATACTATGCTCTCGTGACTCATCATGCACACATCACGTTTCTATCATGCACTGCTCACGTGGCTCGTCATGGAATGATCATGTAG
>NZ_JBIMDK010000066.1:0-269 GCF_048552595.1 Acinetobacter psychrotolerans
GCATTCCATCGGGATGCATTTTACCACACTGCATGGAGTACACTGCATTCAATCACAATGGATGGAATCCAATGCATTCAATCGGGATGCTTTGGGCCGTGCTGCAGAAAATCCACTGCATTCTATCGGGATGCACTGGGCCTCGCTGCATGGACTCCACTGCATTCAATTGGTATCCATTGCGCTGCAATGCATGGAATCCTCTGCATTCAATGACGCTGCATGGAATCCACTGCATTCAATCGGGATGCTTTGGGCCATGCTGCATT
>NZ_JBIMDK010000067.1:0-268 GCF_048552595.1 Acinetobacter psychrotolerans
GTCAGACACGTGATCAGTGCATGATCAGCCACGTGATCAGTGCATGACCAGGCACGTGATCAGTGTATGTCCAGCCAAGTGATCAGTGCATTATAGCCACGTCATCAGTGCATGATCAGTCACATGATCAGTGCATGATCAGTCACGTGATAGATGTGTGATCATCCACGTGAACAGTGCATGCTCAGTCACGTGATCAGGGCCTGCTGAGCTGCGTGATTACTGTCTGCTCATCTGCTTGACAATTTCCAGCTGAGCTGCACGATTC
>NZ_JBIMDK010000068.1:0-268 GCF_048552595.1 Acinetobacter psychrotolerans
GAGAAGCAGCTTTTAAAGCTACAAATTAGACTTTAAATTACTGCACCGCATTAATGAGTTTGTCCATTGAGTCATTTTCACGTTTTGGCGTCGTCGCATGATTCATTGTCGGTGGCGTTGATGTATTGGGTTTAAGAGTCTGTTCCGGATTCTCATCAGGCAGATCTTCAAAGTCATTTGAAGAGTTGCGTGTTGGTGATGTTGGCGCAGGTCTATAAATCGGTAGTGCTAGCGGTGGTGAGCTGCGATAATCCTCATTGTTTTGTTC
>NZ_JBIMDK010000069.1:0-266 GCF_048552595.1 Acinetobacter psychrotolerans
CCTATAAACTATGGTTGTTTACTTTCTTTATAATTTTTTTATTTTACTGTTATACCCATTTATAATAACTATTACACACACTTTGATAAACTTTTAAACCTCATTTTAGATACTGTTATACCTTATTAAAAAATAAACATTCTGCATAAAAAACCACGCTTGATGGCGTGGTCTTTATGGTTGTTCTAGGTCGATTAATTCATCTATTCCTTCACACTCCCCTCATACCATTCCATGATTTTCACACGCTCATCCCAGTACTGAGC
>NZ_JBIMDK010000070.1:0-265 GCF_048552595.1 Acinetobacter psychrotolerans
CGTTTAATCCGTCCATTGTCTAATTCAACGAGTTAATTATTTATTTGTGTACTTCAGATGAAGATTTTGACAGTAAATACGGCTAATCTAAAGACATCTAAATGCAAAAAATAAAATGGCAATCAAGCCCTTTTATGGTTTAAATAAAACTATTAAGATCGTGCAGGAGCGCCATATTTGTTTTGTTCTTGTTTAGTGTCTGTTGCCCACCAATTAATCAGCAGAATTAAGCCGATGACGGTAAACGCTAGAAGTTTCCACCATC
>NZ_JBIMDK010000071.1:0-265 GCF_048552595.1 Acinetobacter psychrotolerans
TTCTTATCCCCATTGCTTGCCGCAGTTTTAATATTACCTAGACTTTAATAATTCGCTTCTGACATTTTACCTAGAAGTTTTTCAACCACTTTATTGGCAGCCAACTTTGCTTCTTGTTGCTGCCCCTCTCGGAATGCCGCGGTGCCAAAAAAAGGAACTTGTTCATTTAAAAATTCAGCTATTTGCAGAATTGGAGTTCTACCGATGTCACCAACAGAGGAACGAACTCCATGCTTTTCACCTTCATCGACCAGTTCTTTTACAC
>NZ_JBIMDK010000072.1:0-263 GCF_048552595.1 Acinetobacter psychrotolerans
GTGAAAACTCGTCTGACTGCACCACAAGTTGCTCCTGAAGCAAGTACAACAGCTGTAGCTTCAGGTTTGCCTGCATTACCAGATTTCAGTGCATATGGCGGTGGTGAAGTCGCTGCAATGACACGTTTGCAACAGGTTTCTGTTCCACAATTGTCATTGAATAACTTTATTCCACAAGTAACGTAGTTTGATTTAGCTGATATTACTGAGCTTGAAGCTTGGCGTGGTGAGCTAAAAGGTAAATTTAAACAAGATGGTATTAG
>NZ_JBIMDK010000073.1:0-261 GCF_048552595.1 Acinetobacter psychrotolerans
GCATTATTGTGTTGAGTTCATACATATTATAATGTGATTAAACGGTGACTCAGTTATTCTGCCGCAAAATTTTGATAGTACATAGCTATGATAAAAGAGAAGATGAGTAGGCATTAAAAAGAGCGTCTACGCGCTCTTTTTAATGCCTTGTTAGATTCACGGTTGAGTTGTCAAACAAGTATTATTAGTTAAAAACAGTAAGAGTAATCAAAACTAAAATGTTCAGCTTCAAGTGACATCATGGTACGTGAAGGGTTCAGC
>NZ_JBIMDK010000074.1:0-260 GCF_048552595.1 Acinetobacter psychrotolerans
GCAGCAAAGTCTGCGGCGACGAGGTGACGTACGTCGTCAACCGCAACATCAACTACACCAATATGTGTCTCTACCGGTGCGGCTTCTGCGCTTTCGCCAAGGGGAACACCGCGGAAGAGCTTCGCGGCAAACCGTACGATATCGACGACGGCGAAATCGTCCGCCGCGTGTTGGAAGCGCAGGCGCGCGGCGCGACGGAGGTTTGTCTGCAGGGCGGCATTCATCCATCATATACCGGTGAAAAATACCTGTCCGTTTGC
>NZ_JBIMDK010000075.1:0-259 GCF_048552595.1 Acinetobacter psychrotolerans
GCTAAAACCCCAAAAGCTATGTACCAGTAGTGATACAACTGCCGCAACCAAGCCTCCAGCTACAGGTTCTGGAATATTATATGTACTTAGAAAATCAATTTTATTGACTAAAAACCGTCCAAGCAAAAGTACAATAACCGCTGCAATGAGCGTATAGAAAGCATTAAAAGTAAAGTCCATGGTAAGTATCCCAACGGTAAAATACCTTTTGTCCTATATTTGAATGATCTTAATTTGATAACCACATCTGAGTTTGATG
>NZ_JBIMDK010000076.1:0-256 GCF_048552595.1 Acinetobacter psychrotolerans
AAGGTAGAGCATGTTAATTTTTGATGTTTTAGAATAAGTCCATTTTCAACAAAAAAAACGCAGCCTAATCTAGCTGCGTTTTTTTTATAGATCTACTTAAGCAATAGCAGTAACGACAGCATCACCCATTTCAGCCGTACCCACTTTATTCATACCTTCAGACATAATATCCCCCGTACGTAAACCTTGGTCTAGAACATTGCCTACAGCATCTTCAATTGCTTTTGCCGCAGCTTCTTCACGGAAGGTATAACGC
>NZ_JBIMDK010000077.1:0-255 GCF_048552595.1 Acinetobacter psychrotolerans
TACCCCGTATTGGTGAGATTGTCGTTATTGACTTCTTTGATGGCAATATTGACCGACCATTTGTGGTGGGTCGTATTCATGAAGCACAACGTCATCCAACCAAATTTGATAACAAAGGTAAACTGCCTGATACCAAAAAACTGGCAGGCATCCGCTCAAAGGAATACCAAGGCGAAGGCTTTGGGCAACTGCGCTTTGATGACACTACAGGTCAGATCAGTACCCAATTGCAAAGCAGTCATGGTGCTACCCAGC
>NZ_JBIMDK010000078.1:0-255 GCF_048552595.1 Acinetobacter psychrotolerans
ATGCAGCGTGGCCCAATGGATCTCGATTGAACGCAGTGTATTCCATGCAGTGAGGCCCAATGAATCCCAATTGAATGCAGTGGATTCCATGCAGCATGGCGCAATGGATGTCGATTGAATGCAGTGGTTTCCCTGCAATGTGGCACAATGGATCCCGATTGACTGCAGTGGATTCCATGCAGCGTCACTGAATGCAGTGGATTCCATGCAGCATGGTAAAATGCATCCCGATTGATGCCTGTCTCTTATACACAT
>NZ_JBIMDK010000079.1:0-254 GCF_048552595.1 Acinetobacter psychrotolerans
GCCTTATGCCATTGTGGTTTTAGGCGGTGGTTTGACGCTGGATGAAAACAAAAAAGATATTGTTGTGAATCCTTATACACGGTTAAGACTGGAAAAAACGCTGGAATTACACCAACAAAATCATTTACCTATTGTATTGAGCGGTGTAGAAGCACCCTATATGCAAAAATGGCTGAAACAACGGGGTGTAGATGCAAAACTTCTTGAAAATAGAAGTATGAATACCTGTGAAAACACACGCTTTAGTTCTTTAT
>NZ_JBIMDK010000080.1:0-253 GCF_048552595.1 Acinetobacter psychrotolerans
TTCTTATTATCGAGGATTTAATTATTTACTGGAGCTAACCAAAGTCGTGAACCATTGATCAAATAATAAGCGTGGAACGTGAAAAATCATAAAAAAAGCCCACCTTGGGGAAGATGGGCTATCAACTAGAAACTACAGCCTTGATTTCTATAGATAATTATAACGCATTTCGTATAAGGTGTATTATGTTAATTTTAGAAAATCTAAAATAATAATTGATAATTTTTTTATGAAAATTTAACATACATACCGA
>NZ_JBIMDK010000081.1:0-253 GCF_048552595.1 Acinetobacter psychrotolerans
GACGCGGTAGAGAAGATCGTCAGTTTGTCACCTTGGATAAAGCACAATGGAGCGATAAAGATCGTAAAGCACGTGAAGGTGAAGTCGTACCAACATTAACGATTAATAAGCTTCGCACTTATTGTAAGCAATATATAAATACTACACGCTTGAATCGTCAGCAAATCAAGTCTGAACCTGTGGATGATGTAGCAGATCCTGAGATTGCAAAAATCTTAAACGGTTTGCTGCGAGATACTGAAATCTCAAGCGG
>NZ_JBIMDK010000082.1:0-249 GCF_048552595.1 Acinetobacter psychrotolerans
CTATATTCCTTCATGGATGCCAATAAAATATATAACTGGTCATCTAGATCATTTTGATTACTCATAATGACATTCCGCCTCTACCTAGTTTTTGTGATGCCTTGCGGAGTGCTTGCTCGGCTCGTTGTTTATCTAATTCTTGCTGTCGCTTCATTTCCGCTTGGCGTTCCAGTTCTAGACGTTTGGTTTGTTGGTTCTTCTGCCATTGATCAAAAACTTGATCGACACGGCTTAAACCACGCTGTAAAA
>NZ_JBIMDK010000083.1:0-249 GCF_048552595.1 Acinetobacter psychrotolerans
TAACTGATGAATTAGACGCTGATAAACGTAAGGACTTGGCAAAAGACTTTGCCAGGTCCTTAGTTGATCGCTATGGAGTGATCGCAGATTTAGCCATCCATGAACCCAGCATAGGCGGTAATGATAAGAATCATCACGCCCATATCATGCTTACCACCCGAAAAGCCGAATTGGACACGGACAATAAACTCACCCGGACCACCAAAACCGATATCGAACTCAGCAACGCCAAACGAAAAAGCCTTGGCA
>NZ_JBIMDK010000084.1:0-249 GCF_048552595.1 Acinetobacter psychrotolerans
CAATCACAACATGCTTGTCAGAATGTTCTAAAAGAATCTGTTGTAAATGGTGTAATTGTTCAGTCTGAATCCAACCATCTGTTTGACCTTGAACCGCACTATTGAGCAAAACGAAAACCCATTGACCGAGTTCAATCACAGTGGGACCTGGTTCAGGAGTGTGAAACGGAAAGAAACTCAGATTGTCGTGATTTCCTGGAATATGATAGAAATCTACGCCACATTGTTGCATATATTTTAAATAACGAT
>NZ_JBIMDK010000085.1:0-240 GCF_048552595.1 Acinetobacter psychrotolerans
GTGTGGTCACCGCAGTGTTTAAGCTGCTGATCGCATCACCGACGTTGTTGACTGTTGTGATTGTGCTGGCATCGTTTGGATTGCTTTGTACTGTGTAACTCGGTGCACTGATCGTACCTGTAGCAGCGTCATACTTTGACCCACCACCCAAGTTAGTGGCTGTGCTGTTGCCTAAAGCATCTGTGTTCGCGCCTGACGATGCTTCAAGTGCATCCAATTGGTCTTTGTTGACCGCATCTT
>NZ_JBIMDK010000086.1:0-228 GCF_048552595.1 Acinetobacter psychrotolerans
TAATGTCGTGTGGACCTTCAGTTAATGGATTAACTGGCGTCAATGTACCTGTCGTTGGATCATACGTTGATGGAACTTCTACACCATCGACAATCAATGTTGGTGTTTCACCTGGTGTCACTGGACCAATCACAATCCCTGGTGTGGTGTCATCTGTTTGTGTACCACTTGGGAATGTACCTTGATCAGTACCTTGATTATCTACAAAGTCTGTTGGTGCAGTTGGTT
>NZ_JBIMDK010000087.1:0-225 GCF_048552595.1 Acinetobacter psychrotolerans
CGTCTTGGTTATTGGTTTTTATTTGGGTTTGTTGCCAATTACTTTGTTGTAGCAGAACTGTGACTTGATCAGTTAAGTCTTTCGGAAGATTATTTTGATTATAGAAAGTCTTAGATGTAATCAAGAACTCTTTATCTGAGCCATCGTGCTCATCTATCTCTGGGTGTTCATTCAATTCAAACCAGTAACCGACTTGTACATCTCGTACTGTAGAAGTTGCCGTAA
>NZ_JBIMDK010000088.1:0-225 GCF_048552595.1 Acinetobacter psychrotolerans
TTGCGCCAGCTTCTACACCACTCACATTGATCTTGCCATCTTTAGTAATACCATCTGTAGCGCTAATACCTGTATCCGCATTTAACACTGCTGTTGGTGCTTCTGGGGGAGTTATGTCTGGTGGTATCACCGTTGATCCATTGTTGTCTACTGGCGTGGTTACTAAATCTGCTGCATCGTTACCTGCCGCATCTTGGATCGCAACGTCATCATCGCTTGTGGTTT
>NZ_JBIMDK010000089.1:0-215 GCF_048552595.1 Acinetobacter psychrotolerans
ACCGACGTTGTTGACTGTTGTGCTTGTGCTGGCATCGTTTGGATTGCTTTGTACTGTGTAGCTCGGTGCACTGATCGTACCTGTAGCAGCGTCATACTTTGACCCACCACCCAAGTTGGTGGCTGTGCTGTTGCCTAAAGCATCTGTGTTCGCGCCTGACGATGCTTCAAGTGCATCCAATTGGTCTTTGTTGACCGCATCTTTGCCCGCTACGC
>NZ_JBIMDK010000090.1:0-204 GCF_048552595.1 Acinetobacter psychrotolerans
GTACTGATGGCACATGGGTGGTGGGTAAAAAAGACATCACAGTGACAGCGAATGGTGGCACATCGACTTATGGCGACAATCCACTGAATCCGAACTTCATTGCCTCAGGCTTGGTGAATGGAGAAACTGCCTCTGTACTTACAGGATTAAACAACAGTTTTGGTATTAGCAATACGACCAATGCAGGTAATCACACACTCACTG